>JAWWPM010000142.1:0-8006 GCA_033854915.1 Nocardioidaceae bacterium | reverse complement strand
CGGCGTACGACGCCGCAGCGGTCGCGCGGATGGGTCTGCAGGGCGGCAAGATGCTGCTCCGCATCGACCCGGAGGACGCCGCCACCGCGCCGACCCTGGCCGCCTGCGCCGACGCCGTCGGTGCCCTGGCCACCCTCGGCCTGATGGCGATGGTCGAGCCGTTCATCTCGCACCGGGTCGACGGCCGGATCCGCAACGACCTCTCCGCCGAGTCCGTGGTGCGCTCCGCCACGGTCGCCGCCGGCCTGGGCTGGAGCAGCGCCTACACCTGGCTCAAGCTCCCCGTCATCGACGACATGGACCCCGTGCTGGCCGCGACATCCCTGCCGGTGGTGCTGCTCGGTGGCGAGGTCGCGGCCGACCAGGACGCGCAGTTCGCTCTCTGGCAGAAGGCGCTGGGCAACCCCCAGGTGCGTGGCATGGTCGTCGGGCGCTCCCTGCTCTACCCGCCCGACGGTGACGTCGCGGGTGCGGTGGACGCTGTCGTGGGGATGATGTGATGAGCGTCCACGAGGCCACCACGACCACCGCACGCCATCTGCGCGCCGGCGACGCCGCCGCGGACGGCAGGCCCCTGGTCGTCACCCCCGAGTCGGCGGGCTGGACCTACTCAGGCCTGGCCGTGGTCGACCTCGCGCCGGGGGAGTCGACGACCTGGCGCACCGGGCCCGCCGAGACGCTGGTGCTGTCGCTGTCCGGCGCGTGCTCGGTCACATGTGAGGGGGAGACGCTCGTCGTCGACGGTCGGCCGGACGTGTTCAGTGGGCCCAGCGACTTCGTCTACGTGCCCCGCGACGCCGAGATCACGATCACCAGCGCCGGGGGCGGACGCTTCGCGCTGCCGTCGGCCGTGTGCAGCAGTCGCCTGCCGTTCCGCCACCAGCCCGCGAGCGCCGTACCGGTCGAGCTGCGCGGCGCCGGCGCGGCCAGTCGGCAGGTCAACAACTTCTGCACCCCCGACGCGTTCGAGGCCGAGGCCCTGATCGCCTGCGAGGTGCTCACGCCGGGCGGCAACTGGTCGTCGTACCCTCCCCACAAGCACGACGAGGCGTCGGCCGACGAGAGCGAGCTCGAGGAGATCTACTACTTCGAGGTGGCCGACGGTCCGCACGGCCCGGGCATCGCCTACCAACGGGTCTACGGCCACCCGGGCAAGGAGATCGACGTCCTCGCCGAGGTGCGCACCGGCGACGTGGTGCTGATCCCGTTCGGCTGGCACGGCCCGTCGATCGCCGTACCCGGCTACGACCTCTACTACCTCAACGTGATGGCCGGTCCCGGCGACGAGCGCGCCTGGCGGATCTGCGACGACCCCGCGCACGGCTGGGTCCGCGACACCTGGGCCGACCAGGCGATCGACCCGCGGCTGCCGTTCGGCTCCGCCGAGGCGGGACGATGACGACCAGGCTGACCGTGGCGCAGGCGATCGTGCGCTTCCTCGAGATGCAGTACGTCGAGCGCGACGGCGTCGAGTCGCCGTTCTTCGCCGGCTGCTGGGGCATCTTCGGCCACGGCAACGTCGCCGGGGTGGGCCAGGCCCTGCTCGAGCGCGAGAGCGCCGAGAACGCCGGCACGACGGGTGACCGGGGCCACGTGCTGCGCTACCACCAGGCCCGCAACGAGCAGGCCATGGTGCACGCCGCCGTCGGCTACGCCCGGCACCGAGACCGCCTGTCCGCGTTCGCCTGCACCGCCTCGGTCGGTCCGGGCTCGACCAACATGGTCACCGGCGCCGCCCTGGCGACGGTGAACCGGATCCCGGTGCTGCTGCTGCCCGGCGATGTCTTCGCGACCCGGGTCTCCAACCCCGTGCTCCAGGAGATCGAGGACCCGCGCACCTACGACGTCAGCGTCAACGACTGCTTCAAGCCCGTGTCCCGCTTCTGGGACCGTATCAACCGGCCCGAGCAGCTCCCGCTCTCGCTGCTGGCGGCGACCCGGGTGCTGACTGATCCGGCCGAGACCGGCGCGGTCACCCTCGCACTGCCCCAGGACGTGCAGGCCGAGGCGTGGGACTGGGAGGACGACCTGTTCGCCCGTCGGGTCTGGCACGTCTCGCGTCAGAGCATCGCCGAGGACGCGCTTGCGCGGGCCACCGCGATGATCCGCAGTGCCCGGCGCCCGCTGGTCGTGGCAGGGGGTGGGGTCATCTACTCCGACGCGACCGAGGCGCTGCGCACCTTCGCCGAGGCGACCGGCACGCCCGTCGCCGAGACGCAGGCGGGGAAGGGCAGCCTGCGCTACGACCACCCGCTGAGCGTGGGTGCGATCGGCGCCACCGGCACCAGCGCCGCCGACGAGCTCGCGACCGAGGCGGACGTCGTGATCGGCGTCGGCACCCGCTACAGCGACTTCACGACGGGCTCCAAGACCGTCTTCGCGGCCCCCGGCGTGCGTTTCGTCAACCTCAACGTGACCGGCTTCGACGCCCACAAGCTGTCCGCGGAGGCGCTGGTCGCCGATGCCCGCACCGGGCTCGAGCAGCTCATCGCGTCGCTGGCCGGCTGGCGGGCACCGGTCGAGCACTCCGAGCGGGCCAGCCGGCTCGCCGGCGAGTGGGACGACGTCGTGCAGCGGGCCTACGACGTCCGCCACGAGCCGCTCCCGGCCCAGTCCGAGGTGCTCGGTGTGGTCAACCGCCTGACCCGCGACCAGGACGTCGTGGTGTGCGCGGCCGGCTCGATGCCGGGCGACCTGCACAAGCTGTGGCGCACCCGCGACCGCAAGGGCTACCACGTCGAGTACGGCTTCTCGTGCATGGGCTACGAGATCGCGGGCGGCCTCGGGGTGAAGATGGCGGCCCTCGATGCGGGCGAGGACCGCGATGTCGTGGTCATGGTCGGCGACGGCTCCTACCTGATGATGTCGCAGGAGCTCGTCACCGCCGTCCAGGAGGGCGTGAAGCTGATCGTGGTCCTCGTGCAGAACCACGGGTTCGCCTCGATCGGCGCCCTGTCGGAGTCGCTCGGCTCCCAGCGCTTCGGCACCCGCTACCGCTACCGCACCCGGACCGGCATCGACGGCGACGTCCTCCCGGTCGACCTGGCCGCCAACGCGGCCAGCCTCGGCGCCCGGGTGGCCTCGGTCAGCGGGGTCGCCGAGCTGGAGAAGGCGTTCGCCGACGCCCAGGCGGCCACTGTGACCACTGTCATCCACGTGGAGACCGACCCGCTGGTCCCCGCCCCCGACAGCCCCGCCTGGTGGGACGTGCCGGTCTCCGAGGTCGCGGACCTCGAGTCGACGCGCGAGGCCCGGGTCGCCTACGACCAGCACAAGTCGCGGCAGCGCAGCCACCTGCGGCCGGTCACGAGTCAGGGAGACGACGCATGAGGACCATCGAGCACTGGGTCGGAGGCAAGGCCACGGCCGGGAACGGCGAGCGCCGCGGCCGGGTCTGGAACCCCGCGACGGGCGAGCAGCAGGCCGAGGTCGCCCTGGCGTCCCGCGCCGACGTCGCTGCCGCCGTACGTGCGGCCAGCGAGGCGTACGCCGAGTGGTCGCAGGCCTCACTGAGCCAGCGCAGCAAGGTGCTCTTCGCGTTCCGCGAGCTGGTCAACGCCAACATCGGCCGGATCGCCGAGGCGATCACCGACGAGCACGGCAAGGTGCTCAGCGACGCGCGCGGCGAGGTGCAGCGCGGCCTCGAGGTCGTGGAGTTCGCCTGTGGCATCCCGCAGCTGCTCAAGGGTGACTTCTCCGCCCAGGTCTCCACCGGGGTCGACCTGTACTCGTTCCGCGAGCCGCTCGGTGTGTGCGCCGGGATCACGCCGTTCAACTTCCCGGCCATGGTGCCGATGTGGATGTTCCCGGTGGCCATCGCGTGCGGCAACACGTTCATCCTCAAGCCCAGCGAGCGGGACCCCTCGGCCGCGATGATCCTGGCCGAGCTGTGGGCCGAGGCCGGGCTCCCCGAGGGCGTCTTCAACGTCGTGCACGGCGACAAGGAGGCCGTCGACGCGCTGCTCGAGCACCCCGATGTCGCCGCGGTCTCGTTCGTCGGCTCGACGGCGATCGCGAAGTACATCCACGGCCGGGCCACCGAGCAGGGCAAGCGGGTCCAGGCCCTCGGCGGCGCGAAGAACCACGCGATCGTCCTCCCCGACGCCGACCTCGACTATGCCGCCGACCAGCTCGTCGCGGCCGCGTTCGGTTCGGCGGGGGAGCGCTGCATGGCGATCTCCGCGGCGATCGGGGTCGGCGGTGTGGGTGCCGACCTGGTGCCCCTGGTCATCGAGCGGGCCCGGGCGGTCAAGGTCGGGTCCGGACGCGACGCGGACAGCGAGATGGGTCCGGTGGTCACCCCCGAGGCGCGCGACCGGATCGTCGGCCTGATCGGCTCGGGCGAGCAGCAAGGGGCCAGCCTCAGCGTCGACGGCCGCGGGTTGCAGGTGGCCGGCCACGAGGGCGGCTTCTTCGTCGGGCCCACCGTGGTCGACCACGTCACCGTGGAGATGGATGTCTACCGCGAGGAGATCTTCGGCCCGGTGCTCTCGGTCCTCCACCTCGACGACGTCGAGCAGGCCATCGACCTGATCAACGCCAACCCCTACGGCAACGGCACCGCGATCTTCACCTCCAGCGGCGAAGCGGCGCGTCGGTTCCAGCGCGGCGTGCGCGTGGGCCTGATCGGGGTCAACGTGCCGGACCCGGTGCCGATGGCCTACTACTCGTTCGGCGGCTGGACGGACTCGCTGTTCGGCGAGCACCACATCCACGGACCAGAGGGGGTGGCGTTCTACACCCGCGCCAAGGTGGTCACCGCCCGGTGGCCGCACGTCGAGCACGCCGAGCACCAACAGGCGAACTTCAGTTTTCCCACGGCCCGATGAGCCAACCGGCAACAGGGGTCACCAACAAGAGAAGCCCGCGAGATGCGGTTGAGAAGGAGAACACCAATGAAGATCCGACGGTTAGTCACCGCTGGTGTCGCAGCTGGGCTGCTCGTGCTCACGGGCTGTGGTGCGAACAGCAGCAGTGCCCCGAAGGCTGACTCGAGCAGCACGGGGACCACCAGCGCGTCGAGCGGGTTCCGCATCGACGTGATCACCCACGGTGCCCCCGGCGACTCCTTCTGGGACGTCGTCAAGGCCGGTGCCGTCCAGGCCGGCAAGGACGAAGGCCTGGACCTGCACTACCAGAGCGACCCCGACGTGGGGAAGCAGGCGACCCTGATCGACAACGCGGTCGCCGCCGGCACCGACGGGCTGGTCGTCTCGATGGCCAACCCCGACGGCCTGAAGAAGAGCATCCAGGCCGCTGTGGCCGCGGGTGTCCCGGTGGTCACCATCAACTCCGGCATCGACCAGTGGAAGCAGTACGGCGCGATCACCCACGTCGGTCAGAGCGAGACCCTCGCGGGTCAGGCGGCCGGTCAGCGGATGTCCGATGACGGGCTGAAGAACGTGCTCTGTGTGATCCAGGAGGCCGGCAACGTCGGTCTCGAGCAGCGCTGTGCGGGTGCGAAGTCGAAGTTCTCGGGCACGATGACCAACCTCCAGGTCGACAACACCGACCTGGCCGGCTCCGAGGCCACGATCGAGTCGAAGCTCCAGGCCGACCCGAGCATCGACGGCATCCTCTCCCTGGGTGGGGACATGTCCGGTCAGGCCGTCAAGGCCGTCTCCGCGACCGGCGCCAGCGTCACCGTGGGCACGTTCGACGTCAACGCCGACGTCGTGCAGAACGTCATCGATGGCAACATCGAGTTCGCCATCGACCAGCAGCCCTACGCACAGGGCTACATGGGCGTCACGGCCGTCTACCTGAAGAACCTCGACGGTCTCGACATCGGCGGCGGTCAGCCGGTCTACACCGGTCCGGCGTTCATCACCAAGGACAACGCTGCAGACGTCCTGAAGTTCGCTCAGCAGGGCACCCGCTGAGCTGACGGCTGAACTGGCGACTGGGGTCCGGGTCCGGGCCCGGACCCCAGCCGCGCACTCGCTCCACAGCAGCCCGAGGAGGGCACCATGAGCACCACCGAAGCACCCGCACCGGTCGAGGAGCAGACGACCGAGCGCGACGAGCGACTCGGCGAGCACGCCCGGCTGGCTGCGGTCCTGCGGCGCCCCGGCGTCGGGGCCACCGTGGCTGCCCTGCTCGTCTTCCTGTACTTCTCCTTCAGCACCACAGCCTTCGCACTTCCGGCCGGCGCGAGCACGTGGGTGTTCGAGTCCTCGAGCTTCGCGATCATGGCGGTGGTGGTGGCGCTGCTGATGATCGGCGGCGAGTTCGACCTGTCGGCCGGTGCCATGACCGGCACGACCGGCCTGATCACCGGCATCATGATGTCGCACTGGCACATCAACGTCTGGATCGCGGTGTTCACCTCGCTGGCCGTGGCGCTGGCGATCGGGTTCATCAACGGGCTGCTGGTGATGAAGACCGGTCTGCCGAGCTTCATCGTCACCCTGGCCACGTTCTTCGTGCTCCGCGGTGTCAACCTTGCGGGCGTCAAGCAGGTCATCCACCAGGTCTCGGTCGTCGACTTCCAGTCCGCAGCCGGCTACGACGCGGGCAACAAGCTGTTCGGCAGCTACATCCAGATCCACCTGGGCTGGCTGCCGTGGGTGGACATCCCGTCCCGGGGCATCCTCAAGGTCTACGCGGCTACCTGGTGGGCGCTGGCGATCATCATCCTCGCCACCTGGGTGCTGCAGCGCACCAAGCCCGGCAACTGGATCTTCGCCGTCGGCGGCGCCCAGACCAGCGCCCGCCAGGTCGGCGTGCCAGTGTTCCGCACCAAGGTCGGGCTCTTCATGACCACGGCCTTCGGAGCCTGGATCGTGGGCATGCTGACCCTCTTCAAGACGACCACTGCCCAGTCCACGACCGGCGTGGGTGCGGAGTTCGTCTACATCATCTGTGCCGTGGTCGGAGGCTGCCTGCTGACCGGTGGCTACGGCTCGGCCATCGGAGCCGCCCTCGGTGCCCTCATCTACGGCATGGTGCACCAGGGGATCATCTACGCCGGCTGGGACAGCGACTGGCTGTTCGCCATCCTCGGCGTGATGCTGCTCGGTGCGGTGCTGGTCAACAACTGGGTCAAGTCGCGAGCGGAGCGTGTGCGATGAGCGAGAAGGACACCGTCAAGGCCGGCCAGCGCCGTGCGGCCGAGACCGAGGCGACCGGCGACACGGGCACCGGGCAGGGCACCGAGGTGGCGACCGGACCGGCGCTCCCGCCGCCCGGGACGCCGATCATCCAGGTCAACGACATCGGCAAGAGCTACGGCTCGGTGATCGCCCTGCGCGACGTGACCACGACGGTGAACGCGGGCGAGGTCACCTGCGTGCTCGGTGACAACGGCGCCGGCAAGTCGACGTTCATCAAGATCCTGGCGGGTGCCCACGCACACAGCCAGGGCGACTTCCTGGTGGACGACCAGAAGCGGAAGTTCTCCTCTCCGCGCGAGGCACTGGCGCTGGGCATCGCCACGGTCTACCAGGACCTCGCGGTGGTGCCGCTGATGCCGGTGTGGCGCAACTTCTTCCTCGGCTCGGAGCTGACCAAGGGCTGGGGACCTCTCCGGCGCATGGACATCGCGCAGATGAAGGACATCACCAAGGCCGAGCTGGCCCTGATGGGCATCGACCTGCGCGACGTGGAGCAACCGATCGGCACGCTGTCCGGTGGCGAGCGCCAGTGCGTCGCCATCGCCAGAGCGGTCTACTTCGGGGCGCGGGTGCTGATCCTGGACGAGCCGACCGCGGCCCTCGGCGTACGCCAGTCCGGCGTCGTGCTGAAGTACATCGCCAAGGCCCGCGACCGCGGCCTCGGGGTCATCTTCATCTCCCACAACCCGCACCACGCCTACCCGGTGGGTGACCGGTTCATGCTGCTGCGTCGTGGCCGCAGCATGGGCAACTTCCCCAAGGCCGAGATGCCGCTGGAGGAGCTGATCCAGATGATGGCCGGCGGCACCGAGCTCGAGGCCCTGAGCCACGAGCTGGCCCGGCAGATGCCGGACTCCGAGGTCTCGCGCAGCATGCAGGACGAGGTCGCCG
>JAWWPM010000141.1:0-9764 GCA_033854915.1 Nocardioidaceae bacterium | reverse complement strand
GCTCAGCGACGAGGAGCTGAGCGCCGCCGGCGTCGGGCCGGGCACGGTGCGGCTCTCGGTGGGCACGGAGTCCGTCGACGACCTCGTCTGGGACCTGGCCCAGGGCTTCGAACGCGTCGCAGCGACGCTGGCCGACGAGGCAACGGCATGACCGACCTGGAGCGCTACCAGGACACGGTGACCATCCAGCGGACGCTGCACAACGCGAAGACGATCGCGGTGGTCGGACTGTCCAACAACCCGCTGCGGGCGAGCTACTTCGTCGGCTACTACCTCAAGCGGCACGGCTACCACGTCATCCCGGTGAACCCGCGCGAGACCGAGATCCTCGGCGAGACCTGCTACCCGAGCCTGCGCGACATCCCCGAGCACGTCGACCTGGTCAACGTCTTCCGGGCCCCCGACGCGCTGCCCGACATCGCGCGGGACGCGGTGACGATCGGCGCCGACGCACTCTGGTGCCAGTTCGGGGTGATCAACCTCGAGGGCGCCCAGATCGCCCAGGACGGTGGCCTGGCGGTGGTCATGGACCGCTGCCTCAAGGTCGAGCACGCCCGCTACATCGGCCGGATGCACTGGCTCGGCTTCAACACCCAGCGCATCACCAGCGTCCGTTCCGGGCTCCAGTAGCCCGCAGACCTCAACCGGTGACCGGCAGGGTCAGCACCTGGCCGGTGCCGCCGGCGATGGTCACGGGGGTGGCGAGCTGCCCGCCGCGGTAGTTGGGGGAGCCGCCCGCGACAACGATCCGCAGATGATGGCCGGCGGGGAAGCGGTGGACGAAGCCGGGCAGGGTGACGGTGAACGGCGTGGTGACGTCCGGGACGCGCACGGGCGCGACGTTCGCGTTGATCAGGTGGGCAGCCCCGCCGGCGTCGACGTCCTCGATCTTGACGAACAGCACCAGCTGGCCGGCGGGCCCGGCGGCCTGGGACGCGGCCGCGGTGGGCGCGCTGACCCGCACGGTGAGGGTGGGCGACCCTGCAACGTCCAGCGGGGTGCCCAGCGTCGGGCCGGTCCAGGAGGCCGCTGTCCCGGGCGCGTCGGTGTCCTCGCTGGCCAGGGGTCCCGAGTAGCTGCCCACGACGTCGAGCGGGTCGAGGGAGGTCGCGGCACCTGCTGCGGGTGTGACGAATGTCTGCGACCCGGGCTTCACCTGCTTGGTGGTGCTCTGCAGGGTGTTGTCGCCGGACAGGTACAGGTGGGTCGGGGCGCCGATCGGGAAGCGGGACGACGTGGCATAGGCAGGGGTGGCGATGCCGGTGTAGCTGACCCAGTCCCGGAAGTACGCGACGTTCGGGCCGGTGCTCACCGCACTGTCCTTGAGGTAGTGGTCGAACCAGTCGGCGATCCGGGCCGTCTCGTACTGCGTGCTCGGATCGGGGTTGCTCAGGCTCAGCTCGCCCGGAGCCGGGGTGGACTGGGAGTGTCCCCACGACTGCCAGACCATCTTCACCGGCGTGCCCTGCTGGCGCAGCGACCGGTAGGTGGCGGCCGCCTCGTTGAGGTTGAAGAGGGTGTCGTGCTCACCCTGCATGAGCAGCACCGGCACCTTGATCTTGCTCAGGTAGCTCGCGACCGAGGCGTGACGCATGGCCGCGATCGTGGGCGCGTCGAAGTAGCCCGTGCTCCCACCAGTGACCAGCGCGGGGCAGACGAAGTCGGCGAAGTTGGGGCAGCCGAACAGCCTGGACGGGTCGCCCTGCGCGTTCTCCAGTCCGTCGAGCACCCCCTCGGCGGAAAAGCCGAGACCCCAGATCAGCTTGAGCGCGCCAGGGTTCGACGTGCTCACGCCAGTCGTCTGCGCCGTGTTGTTCGGGTCGAGGGAGTAGGAGAGGTCGTTCCAGGTGATCAACGGGACGATGGTGTCGACGCGGGGGTCGTCCGCGGCGGCAGCGAACTGGATCTCCCCGCCGTAGGAGCCGCCGATCATCCCCACCCGTGGGTCGTAGGTGTCGGCAGACCCGGCATGGTCCACGGCGTCGTGGGCGATCACGGCGAGTGCCGGTGCCGGAGTCGTGTGGGCCGCGTCCGAGAAGGCGATGCCGGGGGCGCCGCCCAGGTAGGAGACCAGCTGGCTGGCCGCCCGGCCGTCGTAGTCGGGGTCGTCCAGGGTGATCTTGCAACCGGAGCCGCCGAAACCGAGGCCCGAGTAGCTGAGCACGGCGTAGCCCCGCTGCGCGAAGGCCGCGCCGATCCCGGCCTGGTCGTCCTTCGACCCGCCGAAGCCGTTGGTGGTGAGGATCGAGGGGACCCGGTTGGTCGGCGTTGCCGTCGTGGGGGTGTAGAGGTCACCGACGACGTCGCACTGGTGCTGTGCGCCGGCCGGCCCGACGGTCACGAGGAAGTGGAGGGTCTGGACGCCGTACCCCGCGGACGCGCCGACCGACGGGGTGGCCAGGGCCGAGGAGGCGAGGAGCGCGGCGGCAGCGGCGGTGGCGGCGGGCAGGCGCAGCATGCGCATGGACAACTCCTGTGACTCTCGGACGTCGGCGCACGAACGCGCGAGACACACGACGTTCGGGCTCCCTTGTCCTGCTCAACGACCGCACCGGGACAAGGTGATGGGTCACGGCGTACAGGTGCTCCCGCTTCAGCCGATCGGACGACGTTGTGCGGCCACTGCTGCGGCGGGACTACGGCAGGGCGTCGGGCTCCGAGCGCGACGCGTGCGCGGCCAGGCGGCCGGCGGCGTCGACGAGGAGCGGGTCGAGAGAGTCGTCGCCCTCGGCCACCAGCGCCTCCAGCTCGCGGCGCATGCGGGGGTCCCAGAAGGTCTCGATGTGCCGGGCGATGACCTCGGCGGCCTGGGCCGGTGGCAGGTGCGCGAACTGGCGGGCGATGTCGTTGCCCATGCGGGCCTCGGCGGCAATCTTCACGGGGTGCTCATGCGTGGGTCTCGGCCGGCTCGCGGGCCTCGGCGACCGCTTCGTCGCCGCGGGCGTTGGCGACACCGACCTGGACGGCGGTGACCTTGTACTCCGGGCAGTTGGTGGCCCAGTCGGAGTTCTCGGTGGTGACCACGTTGGCGCCGGTCACCGGGTGGTGGAACGTCGTGTAGACGACGCCGGCCGGCATCCGCTCCGAGACCTGGGCCCGCAGGGTGGTCGAGCCGACCCGGCTGGACAGGTCGACGAGGTCACCGGTGGAGATGCCGCGCACCTCCGCGTCGGCCGGGTGGATCTCGAGGACGTCCTCGGGGTGCCATGTGTTGTTGGCGGTACGACGGGTCTGGGCGCCGACGTTGTACTGGCTGAGGATCCGTCCCGTGGTGAGGATCAGCGGGAACTTCCGTGTCGACCGCTCGGTGGTCGGCACGAAGACCGTCTCGATGAGCCGGCCCTTGCCGCGCACGAACTCGCCGATGTGCATGATCGGGGTGCCCACCGAGTCGTTGTCGAAGACCGGCCACTGCATCGAGCCGACCTCGTCGAGACGGGCGAACGAGACGCCCGCGAACGTCGGGGTGGTGGCGGCGATCTCGTCCATGATCTCCGACGCCGCGGCGTACGACATGTCGTAGCCCATGGCCCGGCCGATCGCGCAGGTGATCTCCCACTCGTCCATGCCGACCTTGGAGTCGAAGACCGGCCGGACCCGGTTGATCCGCCGCTCGGCGTTGGTGAACGTGCCGTCCTTCTCCAGGAACGACGTGCCGGGCAGGAAGACGTGGGCGAACCGCGCGGTCTCGTTGAGGAAGAGGTCCTGGACGACCACGAGGTCCATGGCCCGCAGAGCTGCCTCGACGTGCTGGGTGTTGGGGTCGGACTGGGCGATGTCCTCGCCCTGGATGTAGAGGCCCCGGAACGTGCCCGCCAGCGCGGAGTCGAACATGTTGGGGATGCGCAGGCCCGGCTCGGCGTCGAGGGTCTTGCCCCACAGCTGCTCGTAGATGCCGCGGACGCCGGCCTCGGAGACGTGCCGGTAGCCCGGGAACTCGTGCGGGAAGGACCCCATGTCGCAGGAGCCCTGGACGTTGTTCTGACCACGCAGCGGGTTCACGCCCACGCCGCTACGCCCGATGTTGCCGGTGACCATGGCCAGGTTGGCCATGCCCATCACCATGGTCGAGCCCTGCGAGTGCTCGGTGACGCCGAGCCCGTAGTAGATCGCGGCGTTGCCTGCGTGGGCGAAGAGCCGGGCCGCCTCGCGCAGCTGGTCGGGGTCGACCCCGGTCGCCCCGGCCATCGCCTCCGGAGAGTTCGAGGGGTCGGCGATGAAGGCGAGGTAGTCGTCGGCGTCCTCGCAGCGCTCGCGCACGAACTCCTCGTCGTGGAGGCCCTCGGAGACGATCACGTGGGTCATCGCGTTGACGAACGCGACGTTGGAGCCGGGCAGGATCGGCAGGTGGTACGACGCCTCGACGTGCGGGCTGCGGACCAGCGCGATCCGGCGCGGGTCGGCCACGATGAGCCGGGCACCCTCGCGCAGCCGCCGCTTCATCCTGGAGGCGAAGACGGGGTGGGCGTCGGTCGGGTTGGCGCCGATCAGCAGGATCACGTCGGCCTGCTCGACCGAGCGGAAGTCCTGGGTGCCGGCGGAGGTGCCGAAGGTCTGCTTGAGGCCGTAGCCGGTGGGGGAGTGGCACACCCGCGCGCAGGTGTCGATGTTGTTGTTGCCGAAGGCCGCCCGCACCATCTTCTGGACGACGTAGACCTCTTCGTTGGTGCACCGGCTCGACGAGATGCCGCCGATCGCGCCCACGCCGTGCTCGGCCTGGATGGCCTTGAAGCCCGCGGCGACCGTGGCGATCGCGTCGTCCCACGAGACCGGACGCCACTCGTCGTCGATGCTGTCGCGCACCATGGGCGAGAGCTGACGGTCCTGGTGTGACGCGTAGCCGTAGGCGAACCGTCCCTTCACGCAGCTGTGGCCCTCGTTGGCGCCGCCGTTCTTCGACGGCGTCATCCGCACCACCTGGGCGTCCTGGCCCTCGCCGCTGACCTCGGCCCGGAACGAGCAGCCGACACCGCAGTAGGCGCAGGTCGTCTCGACCGAGCGGGTGGGCATGCCGAGCTGGACGATCGAGCGCTCCTGCAGCGCGGAGGTCGGGCACGCCTGCACGCAGGCACCGCACGAGACGCACTCGGACGAGAGGAAGTCGGAGCCACCGGCACTGATCCGCGAGTCGAAGCCGCGCCCCTCGACGGTGAGCGCGAAGGTGCCCTGGATGTCGCTGCAGGCCCGCACGCACCGCGAGCACACGATGCACGAGGAGGAGTCGAAGGAGAAGTAGGGGTTGGACTCGTCGACCGGGTGCGCGTGGGCGACCTGCTCGCGCGACTCCGGTCGGCCGTAGCGCACCTCGGCGGAGCCGACGGTGGCGGCCAGCGCCTGGATCTCGCAGTTGCCGCGGGCGCAGCCGTCGCAGTCCTCGGGGTGGTCGGAGAGGTAGAGCTCCATGACGTTGCGCCGGAGCTCGCGCACCGTCTCGGTCTGGGTGCTGACGACCATGCCGTCGGCGCACGGGGTCGTGCAGGAAGCCGGCACGCCCTTGGCGCCGTCGACCTCGACCAGGCACATCCGGCACGAGCCGAAGGCCTTGAGCGAGTCGGTCGCGCACAGCTTGGGGATCGTCACTCCCGCCTCGGTCGCGGCGCGCAGGACCGAGGTGCCGACTGGTACGTCGACCTGCCGGCCGTCGATGGTGACCGACACGGAGGCATCGGCGACGACCGCCGGGGTGCCGAAGTCGACCTCGGGGTCCCAGATGCTCGGCTGCTCGAGCAGGCTCATGCTGGTGCCTCCTGTGGTTCGAAGTCCTCGGGGAAGTGCCTGATCGCGCTCTGCACCGGCATCGGCGTCAGCCCGCCCATCGCGCACAGGGATCCCTTGGTCATGGTCTCGCACAGATCGTCGAGGAGCACGAGGTTGGCCGCGACGTCGTGCCCGGCGATGATCCGGTCGATGGTCTCCACGCCGCGGGTCGAGCCCACCCGGCAGGGCGTGCACTTGCCGCACGACTCGATCGAGCAGAACTCCATGGCGAAGCGCGCCATCCGGGCCATGTCGACGGTCTCGTCGAAGACCACGACGCCGCCGTGGCCGAGCATGGCCCCGGACTCGGCCAGGGCCTCGTAGTCCATGGACACGTCGAAGCCGGACGCCGGCACGTAGGCGCCGAGCGGGCCGCCGAGCTGCGCCGCCCGCACCGGACGGCCGGACAGCGTGCCGCCGGCGTACCCCTCCACGAGCTCGCGCAGGCTCACCCCGAACGGCAGCTCGACGATGCCGCCCTGCGCGACGTTGCCGGCCAGCTGGAAGATCTGGGTGCCGCGGGAGCGGCCGGTGCCGAGCTCGGCGTACGCGGCACCCCCGTCGGCCAGGACCATCGGCACCGCGCAGATCGTCAGGACGTTGTGGATCAGGGTCGGTGACCCCCACAGCCCCCTGATCGCGGGGATCGGCGGCTTCGCGCGGACCTCGCCGCGGCGCCCCTCGATGCTCTCGAGCATCGAGGACTCCTCGCCACAGATGTAGGCGCCCGCCCCCACCCGCACGTGCAGGTCGAAGGTGAGGCCGGACCCGAGGACGTCGCGGCCGAGATAGCCGTGGGTGTACGCCGTGTCGACCGCGCGCCGGAGGGCGGCGATCGCGTGGGGGTACTCGGACCGCACGTAGACGTAGCCCTCGCTCGCCCCGGTGGCGTGCGCGGCGATGACCAGCCCCTCGATCAGGGTGAACGGATCGCCCTCCAGCAGCATCCGGTCCGCGAACGTTCCGGAGTCGCCCTCGTCGACGTTGCAGGCGACGAACTTCAGGTCGGCCGGAGTCTCCAGGACGGTCTTCCACTTGATGCCGGCCGGGAAGCCGGCGCCGCCACGGCCTCGGAGGCCGGAGTCGGTGACCTCCTGGACCACGTCGGCGGGAGAGAGCGCGAGCGCCCTGCGCAGACCGGCCCAGCCGCCGTGCGCCTCGTAGTCGGTGATCGAGGCCGGGTCGATCACGCCGACCCGGGCGAAGCTCACCCGCTGCTGGGAGGTCAGCCACGGGTGCTCGTCGACCGGACCGATGTCGGGCGCGTCACCCGCGAGCACCTCAGGGACGTCGGCGGGCGTCACGTTGGGGTAGCCCACGCGGCCCGCTGCCGTCTCGATCTCGACCATGGGCTCGAGCCAGAGCATGCCGCGGGACCCGTTGCGCACGACCGGCTGCCCGGCCGCCTCGAAGGCGGCGGCCACCTCGTCGGCGCCGACCGAGACCGACGCCGCGTCGCCGGGGACGAAGACCCGGCCGGTCGGCGTCGTCAACGCCAGCCCTCGGTCAGGGCGTCGAGGCGCTCGGGGGTGAGCCGGCCGTGGAGACGGCCGTCCACGGTGCCGGACGGGCCCAGCGCACAGTTGCCGAGGCAGAAGATCTCGGAGACCTCGACGCCGGCCCCGAGGTCGTCCGCCCGCGCCCGGGTGCCGGCGTACAACGCCTCGGCCCCGACCGACTGGCAGGCCTCGCCGCGGCACAGCGCGACGCTGTGCGCGACCGCCGGTTCGGTACGGAAGTCGTGGTAGAAGCTGACCACCCCGTGCACCTCGGCGACCGAGAGGTTGAGCACCTCGGCGATCGCCTCGACGTCGGCGCGGGCGATGTGTCCGAGCTCGTCGACCACGTCGTGGAGGACCGGCAGCAGTGGGCCGCGCTCGGCGAGGTGCTGGGAGGCGATGGCGCGGACGAGTGCAGCCCGGTCTGTCGTGGGCGCGGTGGTCATCAGGCGGCTCCGGATGGTGCGGTCGTGGTCATGGTAATCCGCGCGGTGACCTCGACGCTCGGGTCACGCCCGGCAGCCTTCCGCACGACGGGGATGGCCGCTAGGCTACTCCTAGTTCGTATCACGAAACGGGATGCACAATGCGCAACAGCGCCACCCGCTCCACCCTGGCCTCCGTCGTCGCGCACGCCCGCTACGAGGTGCTGCCAACGCCGTCCACCGAGGACAAGGTGCTGGCCTGCCTGCCGACCGACCGGGTGGTCACCATCACGGCGTCGTCCGGCAAGGGGCTCGAGGCGACGTTCGCCCTCGCCGAGAGCCTCGGCGCGCAGGGGTACGACGTGGTGCCCCACCTCGCGGCCCGGATGATCAGCGGCCGCACCGAGCTCGCGGAGATCTGTGACCGGCTGGTCGGCCACGGCATCACGACGGTCTTCGTGCCGGGCGGCGACGCCGAGCCGGCGGGCGACTACCCCGACGCGCTGTCGCTGCTGGAGGACCTCAACGCCCTGGGCCGGCCGTTCGCCCAGGTGGGGATCACCGGCTACCCGGAGTCGCACCCCACGATCCACGACGACCTGACCGTGCAGTCGATGTGGGACAAGCGACGGCACGCGACCCACATCGTCAGCAACCTGACCTTCGACCCGGCCGCGATCACCAGCTGGCTCGGCCGGATGCGCCGTCGCGGGGTCACCCTCCCGGTGCTGCTCGGCATCCCCGGCCCGGTCGAGCGCACCAAGCTCCTGGCCATGGCCACCAAGATCGGCGTGGGCGAGTCGACCCGCTTCCTGGCCAAGCACAAGGGGACCTTCGCCCGGCTGGCCGCACCCGGTGGCTTCACCGGCGAGCGCTTCCTCGAGAAGTGCGGCCCGGCGCTGGCCGCTCCCGACGCCAATGTCACCGGCCTGCACGTCTTCACCTTCAACCAGATCGCCGAGACCGAGGCCTGGCGCACCGAGCTGCTGGAGCGGTTGCAACGCTGACCTTCAGCCGACCAGGTCCGCCAGGGCCTGCTCCAGCCCACCGGTCCCGGTCTCGACGACGGTGAGCGGGAGCCCGATCCGCGCCGCCGCGGCCTCGGCCTGCTCGCGCAGCTCGGGGTCGGGCGTCTGGGCCAGCCAGACGACGCGGGTGTAGTGGCCGAAGTAGTCGTCGCGCAGCTCCGGGTGCCGGTCGAGCCCGAGCTCGGTGAGCACGGTGCGCGCGAACGACCTGACCAGGAAGTCGGTGAGCACATAGGTCCCGGGCTGCTCCTCGAAGAACCGCTCGAGCCGCGAGGGCCCGGCGAACACGTCGTAGCAGTGCAGTCCCGGCAGGCGGGCCAGACCGAGCTCGTCGCAGACCTCGTCGAGCGCGCCGTAGGTGCCGCAGTCGGCGTAGCCGACGACCACCGAGGCGTACGACGTGGACAGCTCGACCGCGAGCTCTCGCACCTGCCCGGCGATCAGCTGGGGCTGGTTGTGCAGCAGGGGTGGCAGCGGGTGCACGTCGACCGGCCAGCCCCGGCGGGTGACGATGGCCGCCGCGGGCTGGGCGATCGCGCCGCACGCGATCAACGCCGTACGACGTGCCCGGTCAGGGCGGCGGTCAGGGCTGGGCGAACCCGAGCTGGTCGACGAAGGTGTCGTTGAAGTCGGTGCGGTCGGAGAGCTCGACATATCTCACCTCCTCCAGCAGGGCCTGGGCGCCGACCCGCTCGCGGACCGACAGCAGGGCCATCTTCGCGCCCTCGCCGGCCACGTTGCCGGCCGAGACGATGCGGAGCACCGGCAGCTGGGGCACCAGTCCGATCCGGATCGCCGACGCAGGGGAGAGATAGCTGCCGAACGAGCCGGCCAGCAGCACCTGCTGTACGTCGCCGTGCTCGAGGCCGAGCTGCTCGAGCAGGAGGGTCCAGCCGGTGGAGATCGCCGCCTTGGCGAACTGCAGCTCGCGCACGCGGGCCGGCTCGATCGCGACCTCGAGGCTGCCGAGCTCCAGCCAGGTGCGCTGCTCCGGCGTGTCCCATGCGCGGTAGGCGGCCACCGAGCGCTGCGCCAGCTCGCAGAGCAGGCGCGAG
>JAWWPM010000140.1:0-7392 GCA_033854915.1 Nocardioidaceae bacterium | reverse complement strand
ACCGCGAGCACGCCTGGGGGCAGGTCGCGGGTGACCACGGCGCCCGCGCCGACCACGGTGTCGTCGCCGATGGTCACGCCGGGGCAGACGATCACGCCACCCCCGAGCCAGACGTTGCGGCCGATCGTGATCGGCTCGGCACTTTCCCAGCGGTCCCGGCGGGGGCCGGGCTCGAGCGGGTGGTTCGGCGTGAGCAGCTGCACGCCGGGGCCGAGCTGGGAGTCGTCGCCGATGGTGACCGGTGCGGTGTCGAGGCAGACGAGCCCGAAGTTCGCGAAGACCCGGTCCCCGACGTAGATCTGGAAGCCGAGCTCGCACCGGAACGGCGGCCGGATGTTGCTGTCCTCGCCGAACGCCCCGAGCAGCTCACACAGCCAGGCGTCGCGCTCGTCGTCCTGCTCGGGGGTGGCGTCGTTGATCCGGCGCAGGAGCTCCCGGCACCGCGTGGCCTCCGCGCGCAATGACGCGTCGAACTTGAAGGGCTCCCCCGCGAGCATCCGGTCGCGCATCGTCCGGCCGGCGTCGTCCATGGCGCCGATCCTGACACGCTCGTCCCTGCCTCCTCCGCCGTGATCACAAACAGTCAGGCTTGACTGTTTGTTTGTACGACGCGACGATGGGCCGGTGACGACCACCCGGGTGCCGCAGGAGGAGCGTTCGCGCGCGATGCGGGCGCGGCTGATGGACGCCACCATCGAGTGCCTGGTCGAGCGCGGCTTCGGTGGCACGTCGACGACGCTGGTCAGCGAGCTCGCGGGCGTCTCGCGCGGGGCGCAGCTGCACCACTTCCCGACCAAGAACGATCTCGTGGTGGCGGCGGTCGCCCACCTGACCGAGGTGCGCGGTGCCGAGCTCGCGGCCGCGGCCGCCGCCGTACCCGAGAGCCCGAGGCGCACCCGGGCCGTGCTCCGGATGCTGGGTGACCACTTCGCGTCGCCGGTCTTCACCGCCGCCCTGGAGCTCTGGGTGGCCGCGCGCACCGACGCGGCCCTGCTCGAGGCGGTCGCGCCGCTGGAGCTGACCATCGGTCGCGAGACCCACCGGATGACCGTGCGACTGCTCGGCGCCGACGAGTCGCGGCCCGGGGTGCGCGAGCTCGTGCAGGCCACCCTCGACCTGGTCCGCGGCCTCGGCCTGGCCGCCACCATCACCGACGACACTCGTCGCCGCAACCGGATCCTCGACCAGTGGGCGCGCACCCTCGACGAGGCGTTGGCCTCATGAGCGATCTGCTCGAAGACGTGCTCGCCGACCTCGCCGTCGAAGGCGACCGGCTCGAGGCCGTGGTCTCCGACCTCACCGACGACGCCTGGCGTACGCCGACCCCGGCGGCCGGCTGGGACGTCGCCACCCAGGTCGCCCACCTCGCCTGGACCGACGAGGCGGCCGTCGCCGCCGCCACCGACAAGCCGCGCTGGGACGCCCTGGTCACGGAGCTCCTGGCCGACCTAGAGCACGGTGTCGACACCGCAGCCCTGACCGGCGGCGCGGCCCGGCCCACCGACCTGCTCGCCCGCTGGCGTACGGCGCGCGGCGACCTGGCCTCCGCCCTCCGGGCCTTCCCGGCGGGCGAGAAGCTGCCGTGGTTCGGCCCGCCGATGTCGGCCACCTCGATGGCGACGGCGCGGTTCATGGAGACCTGGGCGCACGGCCTGGACGTGCGGGCCGCCCTCGGCTTCGAGCCCGAGATCACCGACCGGATCCGTCACGTCGCCCACCTCGGCGTGCGCACCCGCAACTTCGCGTTCTCGGTGCACGGGCTCGAGACGCCGGCCGAGGAGTTCCGGGTCGCGCTGACCGCACCCTCCGGCGACCTGTGGGCCTGGGGCCCCGAGGACGCCACGCAAACCGTCACCGGCGCGGCGTACGACTTCTGCCTGCTGGCCACCCAGCGGGTCAACCGCGCCGACACCTCCCTGGTCGCGACCGGCCGCGACGCCAACACCTGGCTCGGCATCGCGCAGTGCTTCGCCGGCCCGCCGGGCGAGGGGCGGGAGCGCCGGTGAATCCGATCACGATCGGCAACTGCTCCGGCTTCTACGGCGACCGGCTCTCCGCGATGCGCGAGATGCTCGAGGGTGGCTCGCTGGACGTGCTCACCGGTGACTACCTCGCCGAGCTCACGATGCTGATCCTGGGCCGCGACCAGCTCAAGGACCCCACGCTCGGCTACGCCCGCACCTTCGCCCGTCAGGTCGAGGACTGCCTCGGGCTGGCCCTCGAGCGCGGCGTGACGCTGGTGTCCAACGCCGGCGGGCTCAACCCGGCCGGCCTCGTCACGAAGCTCCAGGAGATCGCCTCGGCCCAGGGGCTGTCGCCCGCGATCGCCCGCGTCGACGGCGACGACCTACGGTCGCTGCGGTTCGAGGGGGCGCTGACCGCCAACGCCTACCTCGGCGGCTTCGGCATCGCCGCGGCCCTCTCCGCCGGTGCCGACATCGTCGTCACCGGCCGGGTCACCGACGCCTCCCTGGTCGTCGGGCCCGCCGTCGCCCACTTCGGCTGGGAGCCCACGGCCTACGACGCACTGGCTGGCGCGGTGGTCGCCGGGCACGTGCTCGAGTGCGGCGCCCAGGCAACCGGCGGCAACTTCTCGGGCTTCCGGCAGCTGGTCTCGACCGGCTCGACCGGCGTCGGGGCTCAACCGTTGGGGTTCCCGCTCGCCGAGGTGCACGAGGACGGCTCCTCGGTGATCACCAAGCACGCCGGCACGGGTGGGCTGGTCACCGTCGACAGCGTGACCGCGCAGCTGATGTACGAGGTGCAGTCGACCCGCTACCTCGGCCCCGACGTGACCACCCACCTGGACACGATCCGGCTCTCCGCCGACGGCCCCGACCGGGTGCGCATCTCGGGCGTGGAGGGCTCGGCGCCCCCCGAGCAGCTCAAGGTGGGCGTCAACGAGCTCGGCGGCTACCGCAACTCCGTCGAGCTCGTGCTGACCGGGCTGGAGATCGAGGCGAAGGCGGCGTGGGTGCGGGCCCAGCTCGAGTCGCGGCTCACCGCGTCGTCGGTGACGTGGACGCTCGGCCCGATGCCGGCGCCGGACGCCGACACCGAGGAGGGCGCGTCGACGGTGCTCCGGTGCACCGTGCAGGACGCGTCACCCGAGCCGGTGGGGCGCGCCTTCAGCAGCGCCGCCGTCGAGCTCGCGCTCGCGTCGTACCCCGGCTTCACGATGACCGCGCCGCCCGGCACCGGCACGCCGTACGGCGTCTACCGAGCGGAGTACGTCGACCGCAGCGAGGTGACCCACACCGCCACGTACCCGGACGGGCACTACCTTGTGATCCCCGACCCTCCCGCGCGCGGCGACAACAGCGTCGACCAGCTCCGCCCGCAGGTGTACGAGCCACGCGGCGCAACTGTTCGGCGGCCGCTGGGCACGTTCGTCCACGCCCGCTCCGGTGACAAGGGCGGCGACGCCAACCTGGGGCTCTGGGTGGCGCACGAGGGGCACGCGTCGTACGACGAGCGGGTGGCCTGGCTGCTGGGACTGGTCACCCGGTCGTTCGTCGGTGACCTGCTCCCCGAGACGGCGGCGCTGCCGATCGAGGTCTTCGCACTGCCCCGCCTCGGCGGCGTGAACGTCGTGATCCACGAGCTCCTCGGCCGGGGCGTGGCCGCCTCGACGCGGTTCGACCCGCAGGCCAAGGGCCTCGGCGAGTGGGCACGGTCGCGCCTCGTCGACATCCCCGAGGAGCTGATGTGAGCGGCGACCGCGCAGCCCTGCGCGAGATGGCGCGCGAGTTCACCCGCCGCGAGGTGGTGCCCCACCTCCAGGTGTGGGAGGACGCCGGCGAGGTGCCGCGCGAGCTCCACAGGGCGGCCGCCCGGCAGGGCCTGCTCGGCATCGCCTTCCCCGAGGACGTCGGCGGCGAGGGCGGTGACCTGCTCGACAGTGTCGCGCTGCAGGAGGCGATGTTCGAGGAGGGTGCGTCCAGCGGCCTGATGGCGGCACTGTTCACCAGCGGCATCGCGCTGCCGCACCTCGCCGCCACCGGCGACCCCGACCTCGTCGACCGCTTCGTCCGGCCGACCCTGGCCGGCGAGCTGATCGGCAGCCTGGCGGTCACCGAGCCGGGCGGCGGCTCGGACGTGGCTGCGATCCGGACCACGGCTCGGCGCGAGGGGGACGACTACGTCGTCAACGGCACCAAGACCTTCATCACCAGTGGGGTGCGCGCGGACTTCGTGACCACCGCGGTCCGCACCGGCGGCCACGGCCACGCCGGCATCTCGCTGCTCGTGGTGGAGAAGGGGATGCCCGGCTTCACCGTCGACCGGAGCCTGGCCAAGCTGGGCTGGCACTGCTCCGACACCGCGGAGCTCGGCTATGCCGACGTGCGGGTCCCGGTGGGCAACCTGGTCGGCGAGGAGGGCTCCGGGTTCGCCCAGATCGCCGAGCAGTTCGTGGTCGAGCGGATCGCGCTGGCGGTGCACGGCTACGGCATCGCGGCCCGGAGCCTGGCGCTCGCCGCGTCGTACGCCCGCGAACGCGAGACCTTCGGCAAGCCGCTGGTCGCCAACCAGGTGGTCCGGCACCGGCTGGTCGAGATGCACCGCCGGGTCGAGGTCGCGCGGAGCTACACCCACGCCGTGGCCGCGCGCCACGTGGCGGGGGAGAGCGTGGTCGCCGAGGTCTGCCTGGCGAAGCAGACCGCGGTCGAGGCGTCGTCGTACGTCTGTGACGAGGCTGTGCAGCTGCACGGCGGTATGGGTTACCTGCGCGGGACCGAGGTGGAGCGGCACTACCGCGACGCCCGGATCCTGCCCATCGGAGGAGGTTCGACCGAGGTGCTGACAGATCTGGCCGCGCGGCTGCTGGGGTACGCGCCATGACGTTCACGTTGCACGGCCCGTTGACCCGCGAGGTCTCGCTCCACGTCGATGCTCCCGTCGAGGAGGTCTGGTCGCTGGTCAGCGACGTCACCCGGATCGGCGAGTTCTCGCCCGAGACCTTCGAGGCCCGGTGGCGGCGCGGCTCGACCGGTCCCGAGGTGGGCGCGAAGTTCAAGGGCCACGTCAAGCGGAACGGCGTGGGCCCGACGTACTGGTCGGCCTGCGAGGTGACGCAGTGCGTGCCCAACGAGATCTTCGAGTTCGCCGTCGGCACCGACGACCTGACCGTCAACAACTGGGGCTACCGGCTCGAGCCCGACGGCACGGGCACGAAGGTGACGGAGTACTTCCGGCTCGAGCCGTCACTGGTGATGCGCGCCTACTGGGCGCTGCTCGGGCCGCTGCGGGGGCGCACCAACGAGCGCGGCATGCGCACCACCCTGGAGCGGATGAAGGCGGTGCTCGAGGGATGACCGTGACCAACCGGGAGGCGATGCTGGAGAAGCTCGTCGACCTCGACGCCGAGCACGCCAAGGCGGTCGGGGGTGGTGGGCAGAAGTACGTCGAGCGGCACCACGCCCGCGGCAAGCTGCTGCCCCGCGAGCGGATCGAGCTGCTGGTCGACGAGGGCTCGGCGTTCCTCGAGCTGTCGCCGCTGGCCGGCTGGGGCTCGGACTTCTCGGTCGGCGCCTCGCTGGTCACCGGTATCGGCGTGGTCGAGGGTGTCGAGTGCCTGATCACCGCGAACGACCCCACGGTCAAGGGCGGCGCCAGCAACCCGTGGACGGTGAAGAAGGGCTTCCGGGCCGCGCAGATCGCGGAGGAGAACGGCCTGCCGACGATCTCGCTGGTCGAGTCCGGCGGTGCCGACCTGCCGACCCAGAAGGAGATCTTCATCCCCGGCGGCAAGGTCTTCCGCGACCTGACCCGCGCCAGCGCGCGGCGACAGCCGACGGTCGCGCTGGTCTTCGGCAACTCCACGGCCGGCGGTGCCTACGTGCCCGGCATGAGCGACTACACGGTGATGGTGCGCGAGCAGGCCAAGGTGTTCCTCGGTGGTCCGCCACTGGTGAAGATGGCCACCGGGGAGGAGTCCGACGACGAGTCGCTCGGCGGCGCCGAGATGCACGCCCGGGTCTCCGGCCTGGCCGACTACCTCGCCGCCGACGAGCACGACGCGATCCGGATCGGGCGCCGGATCGTGGCCCGGCTCAACTGGCGCAAGCCCACAACGTCATACGAACCGAGCCATAGAAGGCTCCGTCCGTATGACGTACCCGGGTGGGCCGAGCCGGACGCGGACCCGGACGGGCTGCTCGACCTGATCCCGGCCGACCTCAAGGAGCCCTTCGACCCGCGCGAGGTGATCGTGCGGATCTGCGACGGCGCCGGGCCGGGCAACGGGCGGGCCTTCGACGAGTTCAAGCCGCTCTACGGAACCTCGCTGGTCACCGGCTGGGGGCGGCTGCACGGCCGACCGCTCGGCATCCTGGCCAACGCACAGGGCGTGATCTTCAGCGAGGAGGCGCAGAAGGCGACGCAGTTCATCCAGCTCGCCAACCAGATCGATGTGCCCCTGCTCTTCCTGCACAACACCACCGGCTACATGGTGGGCGCGGAGTACGAGCAGGGCGGCATCATCAAGCACGGCGCCCAGATGATCAACGCGGTCAGCAACTCCAAGGTGCCGCACCTCAGCGTGATCATGGGCGCGTCGTACGGCGCGGGCAACTACGGCATGAACGGCCGCGCCTACGACCCGCGCTTCCTGTTCACCTGGCCGAGCGCGAAGAGTGCGGTGATGGGCCCGGCCCAGCTCGCCGGGGTGCTGTCGATCGTTGCGCGCGCGGCCGCGGAGGCCCGCGGACAGGCGTACGACGACGAGGCCGACGCCGGCATGCGGGCCTTCATCGAGCAGTCCGTCGAGGAGCAGAGCCTGCCCTTCTTCCTCTCCGGGATGTTGTACGACGACGGCGTCATCGACCCGCGGAACACCCGCACCGTCCTGGCCATCTGCCTCTCCGTCATCGAGAACGCACCGATCAGGGGCGCCGAGGGCTACGGAGTGTTCCGGACGTGAGCTCACCCCACGACGTTCTTCCCTCCCCCGCTTCGCTCCTCCGCGAACAACGCCGCGGGGACCCCGATGTCCGAGAGGAATGTTCCAACATGCTGGTCCATGTGTTCATCGCCAACCGCGGCGAGATCGCGGCCCGCATCGCACGCACCTGCGAGCGTCTCGGCATCGCATCGACCTCGAGCAGCGGCGACTTCCTCGACATCGAGGCGCAGGTGGCCCAGGCGGTCGCGGCCGGCGCGGACGCCGTGCACCCCGGCTACGGCTTCCTGTCGGAGAACCCCGCGTTCGCCCGAGCGGTGGCTGCTGCCGGTCTTGCCTGGGTCGGTCCGCCTCGGGAGGCGATGGAGGCGATGGCCCGCAAGGACCACGCGCGCGAGATCGCGGTCGCGGCCGGCGTCACGGTCGTGCCCCAGGGCAGCTCGTCGTCGTTCCCGGTGCTGGTGAAGGCCGCCGCCGGCGGCGGCGGCAAG
>JAWWPM010000139.1:0-21322 GCA_033854915.1 Nocardioidaceae bacterium | reverse complement strand
TGCGAGCGGGGTCGGTGGTGGCGTCCCAGTTCGGGTTGCGCTCCAGGACCAGCTCCTTGGACGGGCTGAACGACTTGATCATGTAGGGACCGGTCGACAGGGGGTGGTTCTTGTAGGTCTTCGGGTCCGAACCCTTGCCCGACTGGATCGGGCCGTTGGCCGGGAAGGTGCCCCAGTACGGCATGTCCGGGAAGGGCTTGTCCATGCTGATGGTGATCTTGTCACCGTTGACCTTGATGCCCTTGTACTTCGAGCTGGGGTCGGTGTACATGCCCTTGTAGGACGAGCCGCCCTTGAAGTACACGTTGGAGTAGTACTGGCACGGGCCGGTCGGGAAGGTCGCGGCGTCCATGCACCGCGTCATGCCGAAGGCGACCTGCTTGGCGGTGACCGGCGAGCCGTCCTCCCACTTCACACCTGGGCGGATCGTGAACGTCCACTTGGTGAAGGAGTCGTTGGGCGTGCCCAGGTCGGTGGCCAGGTCGGGCACCAGGATCATCTGCTTCTTGACCGGGTCGTACTTGTACTGAGTCAGCGACCGCGTGAGCAGCCCGCTGAGGATCGACGAGGTGTCGGTGTAGTAGACCTCGCTCGGGTCGATCGTGGTGGTCAGACCGCCGAGGGTCAGCACCGTGACGATGCCGCCCTTCTGGGCGCCCGAGATGGTGACGGGGCCCTTCGCCGTGGCGTCCTGCCCGTTCCCGGTGTTGCCGAGTTGTCCATTGTCCTGCCCGCTATTCCCAGCGGTCGGAGACGATGACCCGGAGCCGCCACAAGCGCTCAGGGCCATGATTCCAACAGCGGAGATGGCGATCAACGGTGATTTGAACCGCATAGCCCACCCTTTCCGTGGATGTTGCATTTCTCCCGGTGAACCGATCACCGGCGAGTTCGTGGGTCGAAGGCGTCTCGCACCGAGTCGCCCAGGAGGTTGAGCGCGAGGACCAGCACGGTGATCGTGATGACCGGCGCCCAGAGGTACAGCGGATAGCCCTGCCACCACTGCTGTGCATCGAAGATCGTCTGCCCCAGCGACGGCGTGCCGGTCAGGCCGATGCCGAGGTAGGACAGGCCTGCCTCCGCGGTGACGTAGCCCGGGAGCGACAGCGAGGTGGCGACCACGATCGGCGCCACGAGGTTGGGCAGCAGCTCCTTGAACAGGATCCGGCTGGTCGGCACGCCCATCACCTGAGCAGCCATCACGAACTCGCGCTCGCGCAGGGAGAGCACCTGGCCGCGGATCAGACGGGTCAGGCCCATCCAGCCGAACAGCACCAGGATGAAGATCAGCGAGAACAGCTGGACCCTGGACAGGGTGTGCAGGTTGCCCTGGAAGTGCGACACGAGGATCGGCGCCATCGCCAGCGCGCCGAGGATGAACGGGAACGACAGGAACAGGTCCGTGACGAACATGATGATCCGGTCGAGCCAGCCGCGGGAGAAGCCGGCGATCAGGCCGAGCACGACGCCGATGAGGATGCTGGCGACCGTGGCGATCGAGGCCACGAGCATCGAGGTCCGCAGGCCGTAGAGCAGCCGGGCCAGGTTGTCGACCGCCGTGTTCGGCGCCAGCCCGAGGGGGTGGGCCGCCCAGAAGCCGTGCCCGGGAGGGCCCTGCTTCGGGAGCCCGGAGTTGGCGCCACCGAAGTGCAGCACCTTGCTCGGGTCGTAGGGGATGGTGGCGGCGGTCGGGTAGATGTTGAGGATGTTGCAGATCATCGGCGCGAAGACCGCGGCCAGGATGAGCAGGAACACGATGGCACCACACACGACGGCGAGCTTGTCCTTACGGAGCCGCTCGAAGGCGATCTGCGTCGGCGACCGGCCTGCGAGCTTCTGGCCTTCAGGAGCTTCTTCTGAGCCTGTCGGCGCTTCGGCCAGTTCTGTCGCGCTGATGCCCATGTGCTCCCTTTCGCTGCGCCTAGAAAGATCGTTCCTGCGGCCGTGGGACCTGGTGTCGGCTGTCGCCGGGTGAGGCGGGCCACGGCACCTGGACCGAAACGGACTCTAAGGCACCGTCAACTCATTTCGAGGCGCCCCGAGGTAACGATTCTGTCTCAGCCCTTGGTCGCGCCCGGACGCGCGTCGATCCCGGCCTCGCGGCGCTGCTCGGGCGTGATCGGCGCCGGAGCCGCGGTGAGCGGGTCGAATCCGCCACCCGACTTCGGGAAGGCGATCACGTCGCGGATCGAGTCCGCTCCGGCCAGCAGCGCCACGATCCGGTCCCAACCGAAGGCGATCCCGCCGTGCGGGGGCGCACCGAACGCGAAGGCGTCCAGGAGGAAGCCGAACTTCTCCTGGGCCTCGTCCTCGGGGAGCCCCATCACGGCGAAGACGCGCTTCTGGATGTCGCTGCGGTGGATACGGATCGAGCCACCACCGATCTCGTTGCCGTTGCAGACGATGTCGTAGGCCCACGCCAGGGCGTGGGCGGGGTCCTGGTCGAAGGTGTCGAGGTCCTGGGGCGAGGTGAAGGCGTGGTGGACGGCGGTCCACTGCCCGCTGCCGACCGCGACGTCTCCGGCGGCGGTGGCCTCGTCAGCGGGCTCGAAGAGCGGCGCGTCGACGACCCAGAGGAAGCTCCAGGCCCCTTCGTCGATCAGGCCGCCACGGCGACCGATCTCGAGCCGGGCCGCGCCGAGCAGGGCCCGGCTCGACTTGACCGGTCCTGCGGCGAAGAAGACGCAGTCGCCCGGCTGGGCACCGGTGTGCGCGGCCAGGCCCGCCCGCTCGGCGTCGCTGAGGTTCTTCGCGACCGGGCCGCCGAGCTCGCCGTCGGCACCGATCGTGACATAGGCGAGACCGCGCGCCCCGCGCTGCTTGGCCCACTCCTGCCAGGCGTCGAACTGGCGGCGCGGCTGGTCGCCTCCCCCGGGCATCACCACGCACCCCACGTAGGGCGCCTGGAACACCCGGAACTCGGTCTCGGCGAAGTACGCCGTGCAGTCGACCAGCTCCTGTCCCATGCGCAGGTCGGGCTTGTCCGAGCCGAACCGGGCCATCGCCTCGGCGTACGTCATCCGCGGCAGCGGCACCGGGACGTCGTACCCGATCAGCTGCCAGAGGGCGACCAGCACGTCCTCGGCGACCGCGAGCACGTCCTCCTGGTCGACGAAGCTCATCTCGATGTCGAGCTGGGTGAACTCCGGCTGCCGGTCGGCGCGGAAGTCCTCGTCGCGGTAGCAGCGGGCGATCTGGAAGTAGCGCTCCATCCCGGCGACCATCAGCAGCTGCTTGAAGAGCTGGGGGCTCTGCGGCAGGGCGTACCACGAGCCCGGCTGCAGGCGGGCCGGCACCAGGAAGTCACGGGCGCCCTCGGGCGTCGACCGGGTCAGGGTCGGGGTCTCGATCTCGACGAAGCGATGGGCGTCGAGCACGTCGCGCGCGGCCTTGTTCACCTTGCTGCGCAGGCGAATCGCCGCCGCGGGCCCGCTGCGGCGCAGGTCGAGGTAGCGGTGCTTGAGTCGCGCCTCCTCGCCCACGTCACCGCCCTTCTGGGACCCGGCGTCGTCGATCGGGAACGGCAGGACGGCGCTCGCGCTGAGCACCTCGACCTCGGTCGCGATCACCTCGATCTCACCCGAAGGCAGGTTGGGGTTGGCGTTGCCCTCGGGTCGCCGAGCCACGTCGCCGACGACCTTGAGGCAGAACTCGCTGCGCAGGCTGTGTGCCACCGCCTCGTCGCGGATCACCACCTGCGCCACGCCGCTGGCCTCGCGGAGGTCGATGAACGCGACTCCCCCGTGGTCGCGGCGGCGCGCCACCCAGCCGGCGAGGGTCACCGTCTCCCCCACGTTGGCGGCGGTGAGCGTTCCGGCGTCGTGCGTGCGGATCACAGGGTGTTCTCCTCGGAGTCGGTGAGGTTGCTGACGATCGTGGGCCGCAGGTCCGCCTCGGGCGGGGTCCACGCGCCGGGGTCGGCATCGACCTGGTCACCGGACCGGATGTCCTTGACCTGGTGGGTGCCATCGGGCTGGGGGAACCAGACGAACGGGATGCCGCGGCGCTCGGCGGTGCGGATCTGCTTGCCGAACTTCTGGGGGCTGGGTGCGACCTCGCAGGCGACGCCGCGGCGCCGCAGCGCGTCGGCGACCGTCTCGCTGGCCGTCCGGCTCTCCTCGTCGGCCAGCGCCACGAGGACGGCGCTGGGCACGGCCCGGCTGCCGGCGAGCACCCCCTCGGCGATGAGGGGGAGGATCGTGCGCGAGACGCCGAAGGAGATGCCGACGCCGGGGTACGTCGTACGCCCATCGGTGGCGAGGGCGTCGTAGCGGCCGCCGCCGCCGACCGATTTGAGCCGTTCGTAGCCGCGCATGAAGATCTCCACGACGGTGCCGGTGTAGTAGTCGAGCCCGCGCGCGATCCGCAGGTTGGCCTCGACCCCGACATGGCCGTCGACGACGTCGGCGCAGCCCTCGAGCACCGCCGAGAGCTCGGCCAGGCCCCGGTCGAGCAGCTCGTCGGAGACGCCGAGGGCCAAGACCCGCTCGACCAGCGAGGCGTCGGCGACCCGGATGGTGGCGAGCTCGAGGCAGCGGTCGGCCTGGGCGGCGGTGGCACCCGCCTGCTCGACGAGCAGGCCGGCCACGGCGTCGGCGGGCAGCTTGTCGAGCTTGTCGATCGCCCGGATGGCGGCGGTCACGTCTGGGATGCCCAGGCCCCGGTAGAAGCCCTGGATCAGCTTGCGGTTGTTGACCTGGAACGACAGCGCGGGCAGCGGTAGCGCGGCGAGTGCCTGCACCATCACCCGCACCACCTCGACGTCATGGTGGAAGGGCAGCTCGTCGCGGCCGACGATGTCGATGTCGGCCTGGGCGAACTGGCGGTAGCGACCCTCTTGCGGGCGTTCGCCGCGCCACGCCGGCTGGATCTGGAAGCGGCGGAAGGGGAACTCGAGGTGCCCGGCGTTCTCGAGGACGTAGCGCGCAAACGGGACGGTGAGGTCGAAGTGCATCCCCAGCCCCGTGTCGTCGGCGCTGTCGTCGGCCTGGAGGCGACGCAGGACGTAGATCTCCTTGTCGATCTCGCCGCCCTTGGCGAGCCGGTCGAGCGGCTCGACCGCGCGGGTCTCGATGTTGGCGAAGCCGTGCAGCTCGAAGGTCCGGGCCAGCGAGGCGGTCACCTCGCGCTCCACGACACGGGCCGCGGGCAACAGCTCGGGGAAGCCGCTCAGCGGCGTGGGTCTGCTCATGGGTCAGAGTCCTCGGGTGACCCGCGGGGCGTCGCCGTCGGCGAGGTCCTGCAGGAACGGGTTGGTGGCACGTTCGCGACCGATCGACGTCTGCTCGCCGTGGCCGGGCAGCACCACGATGTCGTCGGGCAGGGTCAGCACCTTGGTCCGCAACGTCTCCATCATCGTGGCGTGGTCGCCGCCGGGCAGGTCGCTGCGGCCGATCGAGCCGGCGAACAGCAGGTCCCCGGCGAACATGACCTCGGAGACGTCGTCGCGGGCGTACGGCGTACGGAAGGTCACCGAGCCCTCGGTATGGCCCGGTGTGTGGTCGACCTGGAACTCCAGGCCCGCGAGCTCGAGGCGCTGCCCATCGGCCAGCTCGGCGACGTCATCGGGCTCGGCGAAGGAGTAGCCCGAGCCCAGCATCATCGCGGCGGACTCCGGGGAGATGCCGGCCATCGGGTCCTTGAGCAGGTGCCGGTCCGACGGGTGCAGCCAGGCCGTCGCGTCGTACGTCCCGGCCACCGGTACGACGCACCAGACGTGGTCGATGTGGCCGTGCGTGAGCAGGACGGAGACCGGCTTCAACCGGTGCTGGCGGACTATCTCGGCCACGCCGTCGACGGCATCCTTGCCCGGGTCGACCACGATGCACTCGCTGCCCGGGCCCGTGGCCACGACGTAGCAGTTGGCGGCCCACGGACCCGCAGGGAACCCGGCGATCAGCACTCGGGCAGACTATCGACCGCCTCGGGTCGTGATGGAATCGGTGCGGGAGCAGCCAGAGGCCTTGGCTAGCATGGGACGTTGCCGACGGAGTGAAGAGGAACACTGTGACGACGAGCGATTGGGGACGCGTCGCCGAGGACCGAACCGTCTACGTCAGGACGGCGGACGGCGAACGGCCCGTCGGGCAGTATCCCGAGGGCTCGCCTGAGGAGGCGCTCGCCTTCTACACCAAGCGATACGACGAGCTCGCGGGCAGCGTGCACCTGCTGGAGCAGCGCGTGCAGGGCGCCCTGGTGCCGCCCGAGGAGGCGACCGAGGCGGTCAAGGCGATGCGCGTCCAGGTCGTCGAGGCCAACGCGGTGGGCGACCTGACCGCCCTGGTCGGGCGCCTCGACGCGCTGGGCCCGGTGATCTCCGTCCAACGCCAGGCCCGCAAGGCCGAGAAGGACGAGAAGATCGCGGCGGCCAAGTCCGACAAGGAACGCATCGTCGGCGACGCGGAGAAGATCGCCGAGGGCAGCGACTGGCGCAACGGCGCCAACCGCCTGCGGCAGCTGCTCGACGAGTGGAAGGCACTCCCCCGCATCGACCGGTCCTCCGACGACCGGCTCTGGCGCCGGTTCTCCACCGCCCGCACGTCGTACACCCGGCGCCGCAAGTCGCACTTCGCCGAGCAGAACGAGAAGCGCGACGCGGCGCGGGTGGTCAAGCAACGGCTGGTCAAGGAGGCCGAGGGGCTCGCCAAGTCCACCGACTGGGGCGCCACCGCCTCGTCGTACCGCGACCTGATGCGCGAGTGGAAGGCCGCCGGCCCGGCTCCGCGCGACGTCGAGGACGAGCTCTGGGGGCGGTTCCGCGAAGCCCAGGACACGTTCTTCGGGGCGCGCGACGCCGCGATGGCCGCCCAGGACAGCGAGTTCGCCGCCAACGGCGAGGCCAAGGAGAAGCTCCTGGTGGAGGCCGAGGCGCTGGTTCCGGTCACCGACCTCGAGGCGGCCAAGCGGGCGATCCGCGACCTGTCGGAGCGGTGGGACGCGATCGGCAAGGTCCCTCGCGAGAAGATCCGGCCGCTCGAGGACCGGATGAAGGCCGTCGAGCAGGCCATCCGCAGCATCGAGCAGGAGCAGTGGCGACGCAGCGACCCCGAGAAGTCGGCCCGGGCCGACGACATGGTCACCAAGCTGGAGGACGCCATCGCCAAGGTGGAGAAGGACCTCGACTCAGCGCGTAGCGCCGGCGACCAGAAGAAGGTCACCGAGCTGGAGGAGAACCTCGCCTCCCGCCGGTCCTTCCTGGAGATGGCGCAGCGCGCCTCGGCGGACTACTCCGGCTGAGCGCGCCGGGGCGCGCGTCACGCGCGTCGTACCTCTCGTCACTCCTGCCACACGGCGCGGGCACTCCTGTCACTTCTCGGGGGTTGCAACGGCCGAGAAGTGACGGGATACCCGGTCAGCCGGGTATCCCGACGATCCCGGCGGCCCTACTGGGTGACGCGGTAGGCGTCGAAGACGCCGGGGACGCCGCGTACGGCGCGGAGCACGTTGTCGAGGTGCTTGGCCTCGGCCATCTCGAAGGTGAAGCGGCTCTTGGCCACGCGGTCGCGGGTGGTGGAGAGGGTGGCGCTGAGGATGTTCACGTGCGCGTCCGAGAGCACCATCGTGATGTCGGAGAGCAGCCGGGCCCGGTCGATCGCCTCGACCTGGATGTTGACCAGGAAAGTCGAACGAGCGTTGGGCGCCCACTCGACGTCGAGCAGCCGCTCGGGTTGCCGCTCGAGCTCGGCGGCGTTGGTGCAGTCGGTGCGGTGCACGGACACGCCGCCGCCCTTGGTGACGAAACCCAGGATCGCGTCGGGTGGGACCGGCGTGCAGCAGCGGGCCAGCTTGACCCACACGTCTGGCGCGCCCTTGACCATCACGCCCGAGTCGCCGGGCGTGGCCGCCTTGGCCCGCCCGCGGGTGCCGGTGATCGTGACGCCCTCGGAGAGGTCCTCGGCCGCACCGTCGTCGCCACCGTGCAGCTCGATCACGCGTCGTACGACGGCCTGGGCGCTGAGGTTGCTCTCGCCCACCGCGGCGTAGAGCGCCGACACGTCGGCCAGGTGGAAGTGCAGGGCCGCCAGGGTCAGTGACTCGTGGGAGAGCACCCGCTTGAGGGGCAGCCCCTCCTTGCGCATCAGCTTGGCGATCTCGTCCTTGCCGCGCTCGATCGCCTCCTCGCGCCGTTCCTTGGTGAACCACTGCTTGATCTTGCTGCGAGCGCGCTGGGACTTGACGAAGCCCAGCCAGTCGCGCGACGGCGCCGCGGTGGGTGCCTTGGAGGTGAAGATCTCCACGACGTCGGAGTTGTCGAGCGTCGACTCGAGTGGCACCAGCCGGCCGTTCACCCGGGCCCCGATGGTGTGGTGGCCGACCTCGGTGTGGACGGCGTACGCGAAGTCGACGGGCGTCGCGCCGACCGGCAGCGGGATCACGTCGCCACGGGGCGTGAACACGAAGACCTCGGCCCGGTTGATCTCGAAGCGCAGCGACTCGAGGAACTCGCCGGGGTCCTCGACCTCGTTCTGCCAGTCGAGCAGCTGCCGGACCCAGTTCAGGTCGTCGAGGTCGCCGAGGCGCTCGGTGTCGGTGCCGTTGCGGCCGCTCTCCTTGTACTTCCAGTGCGCGGCCACGCCGTACTCGGCGCGACGGTGCATCGACTGGGTGCGGATCTGCATCTCGACCGGCTTGCCCTGCGGGCCGATCACGGTCGTGTGCAGCGACTGGTACATGTTGAACTTCGGCATCGCGACGTAGTCCTTGAACCGCCCGAGCACGGGGTTCCACCGGGCGTGGATCACACCCAGCGCGGAGTAGCAGTCGCGGTCCTCCTCGACCAGGATCCGCAAGCCGACCAGGTCATAGATGTCGGTGAACTCGCGGCCGCCGACGATCATCTTCTGGTAGATCGAGTAGTAGTGCTTGGGCCGGCCGGTGACCCGTGCCTTCACCTTGGCGTCCTTGAGGTCCTGCTCGACCTGCTCGATCACCTGGGTCAGGAACTGGTCGCGGGAGGGTGCCCGCTCGGCCACCATCCGCACGATCTCGTCGTAGATCTTGGGGTGCAGGGTCGCAAAGGCGAGGTCCTCGAGCTCCCACTTGATGGTGTTCATGCCGAGCCGGTGCGCCAGCGGCGCATAGATGTCGAGAGACTCGGTGGCCTGGCGCTCCTGCGTCGACTGCTTGACGTAGCGGACCGTGCGCATGTTGTGCAGCCGGTCGGCGAGCTTGATCACCAGCACCCGGATGTCGCGCGACATCGCCACGATCATCTTCCGGATCGTCTCGGCCTGCGCGGTCTCGCCGTACTGCACCTTCTCGAGCTTGGTGACACCGTCGACGAGCACCGCGACCTCGTCGCCGAAGTCGGCGCGCAGCTGGTCGAGGGTGTACGGCGTGTCCTCGACGGTGTCGTGGAGCAGCGCCGCCACCAGGGTCGGCTCGGTCATCCCGATGTCGGCGAGGATCGTGGCGACCGCCAGCGGGTGGGTGATGTAGCGGTCACCGCTCTTGCGCATCTGGGTGCCGTGCAGCTCCTCGGCGGTGCGGTAGGCACGCTCGATCAGCCCGAGGTCGGCCTTGGGGTGGTTGACCCGCACCGACCGGAACAACGGCTCGAGCTCGGGCTTCTCACCGGGCGTGCGGGCGCCCATACGGGCCAGCCGGTTGCGCATCGCCCGGGGCGACGGCACGCGGTCGCGGGCGGAGGAGCCGGAGCGCTCGCGGGCAGCCGGGACGGCGGCGTCCTCCGCCGTCGTCGAGCCACCCTCGGTCGTCATGACCCAAGTCTACGGACCCCGGCCCGGCCTCAGACGGTCATCAGGCTGGTGAGCGGCAGCTCACCGATCGCCGCACGGCCCGGGAGGAAGCTCAGGTCCATCAGGACCGCGACCCCGACCGGCACCGCACCGCACTTCTCGACGAGCTTGCAGGTGGCCGCGACGGTGCCGCCGGTCGCCAGCACGTCGTCCACGAGCAGCACCCGGTCGCCGGGCGCGAACGCGTCGCGGTGCACCTCGAGCGTCGCCTCGCCGTACTCCAGGGCGTAGGACTCCGCGTAGGTCGCGCGCGGGAGCTTGCCGGCCTTGCGGACCGGCACGAACCCGGCTCGGAGCGCGAGGGCCACCGGGGCCGCGAGGATGAAGCCGCGGGCCTCCATGCCGACCACGTGGTCGACGGCGGGCCGACCGTCGGCGTCGCGGCCGGCCTCAGCCAGGGCCTCGATGACGACAACGAAGGCGGCCGGGTCGGCCAGGACCGGCGTGATGTCCTTGAACACCACGCCGGGCTCGGGATAGTCCGGTACGTCGACGACCAGCCGCTCCAGGAGCCCGGCTGCGTCCTCGACGCCCGGACCCGTCACTTCTTGCCGCGCTTGGACTTCGCCTGTCGAGTCGGCTGGACCCGCCCGCTGGCGCCGCTGGGCCGGACCGGCCCCCGCGCAGGGGGTACGACGCGTCCGCGCCCGAGCGCCTCGGTCGAGGGTGTCGGCCGGTTGCCGCCGGTGCCGGTCGCGGCGGCCGCAGCCGCTCCAGCGACGGGGACGGCGTTCGGGTCGGAGGCCACCGGCATGTCGTCGGTGAACGTCGGGACCGAGGCGTAACGGTCGGCATCGTGCTTGCGCCGGGCCTTCAGCCGCTTCTCGTGCTCCTGCACCCCGGCCTCACGGGACTTCATGTGGGCCAGCATCGGGGTGGCGATGAAGATCGAGGAGTAGGCACCGGCCGCCATCCCGACGAACAGCGCAAGCGAGAGGTCCTTGAGGGGGCCGGAGCCCAGCTGGACCGCGCCGACGTAGAGGATCGCACCGACCGGGATCAGCGCCACGATCGAGGTGTTGATCGACCGCACCAGGGTCTGGTTGACCGCGAGGTTGGCGGCCTCGGCGTAGGTCTGGTGGGAGGCCCGGAGGTTCTTGGTGTTCTCGCGCACCTTGTCGAAGACCACCACGGTGTCGTAGAGCGAGAAGCCGAGGATGGTCAGCACACCGGTCACCGTGGCAGGTGTCACCTCGAATCCCGACAGGGCATAGATCCCGATCGTGATCACCAGGTCGTGGATCAGCGCGACGATGGCCGCGAACGACATCTTCCACTGGCGGAAGTACGCCCAGATGAACAGCACGACGAGGATCAGGAAGACGACCAGGCCGGTGATCGACCGCTTGGCGACCTCCTTGCCCCAGCTCGGCCCGATCTCGTCGATCGACAGGGCGCTCTTGGGGACCCCCACCGTCTGCTGGATGGTCGCTGAGATCGTGTTGGTCTCCGCCGAGGTGAGGGGCTCGGTCTCGACCAGGATGGAGTTGGTGCCGGCCGTGGTGACGACCACCTGCTTGGCGGCCGCGATCCCGGTGTCGCCCACGGCGGTCCGCAGCTTGTCGGCGTTGGCCTGCGTCGCCTGCCCGCTCGGCATGCTGACGGTGTACTCGGCGCCGCCGACGAACTCGAGGCCGAAGTTGAGGCCGCGGAACGACAGCCCGAGGACGGCGGCGACGATGATCACGCCCGAGAGCGCGTACCAGAGATAGCGACGACCGACGAAGTCGATCGACTTGTGACCGGAGTACAGGTCGTTGCCGAGGCGGCTGTATCTGCCCATCAGGCCCTCCCTCCTACCGGAAGTCGATCGAGGCCGAGGTTCTCCGCGTCGAGCCCGGAGAGCTTGTGCCCCTTGTTGAAGAACGCGAACCTGGCCAGCCACGACACCATCGGGTGGGTGAACCAGAAGAACACCGCGAGGTCGATCAGCGTGGACAGGCCCAGCGCGAACGCGAAGCCCTTCACCACGCCCGCGGCGAAGATGTAGAGGACCACCGCCGCCAGGATCGTCACCGCGTCGGCGGCCAGACAGGTGGCCCGGGCCCGGACCCAGCCGGCCTCCACCGCGACCCGCATCGACTTCCCGCCCCGCATCTCGTCACGGATGCGTTCGAAGAACACGATGAACGAGTCGGCGGTGATGCCGACCGCCACGATCAGGCCGGCGATCCCGGGCAGGGTCAGGGTGAAGCCCGCGCTCTTGGCCAGCAGCAGCACCAGGGCGTACGTCGTGGCGCCGGCGACGAGGAGCGATGCGATCACCACCAGACCCAGACCGCGGTAGTAGAGCAGGCAGTAGATCATCACCAGGATCAGTCCGGCGATGCCGGCGGTGAGGCCGGCCGTGAGCTGGTCTCCGGCCAGGGAGGGGCCGATCACCTGGTTGGTGGTCTTGTTCTGGTCGAAGGTGATCGGCAGCGCGCCGTACTTCAGGCTCGTGGCCAGGCTCTTGGCGCTGGACTCGGTGAAGTTGCCGCTGATCGTCGAGACGCCGTTGGGGATCACACCCTGGTAGTAAGGAGTGGAGATCACCCTGCCGTCGAGGACGATCGCGAACAGCTTGGACTGGTCGCCGGCCATCGCCGACGACAGCTTGCGCTGGGTGTCGGAGCCGGCGTTGTCGAGCTGGAGCGCCACCTCCCACTGCACCTGGCCCTGGTTGCTGCCGGGCGCCGTGGCCGAGGCGGAGGTGATCTGGGTGCCCTCGATCTGCGCCGGCGAGAGCAGGAACTTCTGACTCCCCTGGCAGGTCACCAGCGGCAGGGCGGGGTCGTCCTTGACCGGCTTGTCCGTCGGGCAGGTGTAGGCGTTGAACACGGCGACCGACTGCGGGTCGGGGCTGGTCATCCAGGACAGGCCGTCCTGGAAGGAGGCCCGGTTGGCCGCGGTGTAGTTCACCTGGGTCGTCGACGTCGGGCCGCTGGGCTGCGTCGGGGTGGGGGTCGCGGTGGGCTTGGGGCTCTTCGTGCTGTTGGTGTGACTGCCCTTGTGGTGGTGCTTCTTGCCGAGCACGAAGGGCGCGCGGTTCTTGCCTGAGGTCTTGCCCGAGGGCTTGGACGTCGAGGGTGCCTTGGGCGAGGAGGAGCTGGACGGAAGCAGCACCCCGGAGCCGGGCGACGCGCTCGGCGAGGCGCCGGTCGTGGGCGGCGGGGTGGTGGTGCCCGTTGGCCCGACCTGGGCGACCAGGCGGAAGCGCAGCTGCGCGACCTGCGTCACGAGGTCGACCAGGTTGTTCTTGGTGGCGCCGGGCACCTGGACCACGATCTCGTCGCTGCCCTGGGTGTTCACCGAGGCCTCGGAGACGCCGGAGCCGTTCACGCGCTGGTCGATGATGTCCGCGGCCGTCTGCAGGTTGCCCGAGGAGAGGTCGCTGCCACTCTTGGCGATCAGCGTGATCTGGGTGCCTCCCTCGAGGTCGAGGCCTAGGGCGGGCTTCCAGGTGCCGATCAGTGCCACCAGGGCGTAGGCGATCGCCAGGCCGAGGAAGAACACCGTCACGGTGCGTCCCGGGCGAGCGCTGTTGCGTGCCATCTACTTCTCCTCCGGCTCGTCAGGGACGAGCGCTGCTTCTTCGTCGCCGGCTTCCGGCGCACGGTTCACGACCGAGCCGACCGCGGCGCGCACCACGCGCAGGGTCACGCCGTCGGCCACCTCCAGCATCATCGTGTCGTCGTCGATCGCCCGGACCGTGCCGTAGATGCCCGAGGTCAGCATGACCTCGTCACCCGGCGCCACCGCTCGCTGGAGCTGGCCCAGGGCACGCTGGCGGCGCTGGGCCGGCCGGATCAGGACGAGCCAGAACAGCAAGGCGATCGCCACCAGCGGCAGTACCTGCAGCAGGTTGTCCACGAGCGTCCTCACATGTGATGGCTGGGGGCATGGCGGCCTCGATGGATGGTCCGGCCGACCGATTGTGAAGTGTAACCGGGCGTGTGGCCCAGCCCACCAATCAGGACTCGAACAGCGTGGGCTCCACCGACTGCTCGGTCGGCTGGGCCGGAGGCGGGGTCAGGCCGAGGTGCTCCCAGGCCGCACGTGTCGCCACCCGGCCACGCGGCGTACGGGCCAGGAAGCCGTTGCGTACGAGGAAGGGCTCGGCGACCTCCTCGACCGTCTCGCGCTCCTCGCCCACGGCGACCGCCAGGGTGGAGATACCGACCGGGCCGCCGCCGAAGCGCCGGCACAGGGAGTCGAGCACCGCTCGGTCGAGCCGGTCGAGGCCGAGCTCGTCGACCTCGTAGAGCTCCAGGGCGCGGTGCGCCACGTCGCGGGTCACCACACCGTCGGCGCGCACCTGCGCGTAGTCGCGGACCCGGCGGAGCAGCCGGTTGGCGATGCGGGGGACGCCACGCGAGCGTGAGGCGATCTCGGCAGTTCCGTCGCGGTCGGCCTCGACCCCGAGCAGGCCGGCGGAGCGGCGGATGATGGTGTCGAGCTCGTCGGCCTCGTAGTACTCCAGCTGGGCGGTGAAGCCGAACCGGTCGCGCAGCGGGCCCGGCAGCAGGCCCGCGCGGGTCGTGGCCCCGACCAGCGTGAACGGCGGGATCTCGAGCGGGATCGCGGTCGCGCCGGGGCCCTTGCCGATCACCACGTCGACCCGGAAGTCCTCCATCGCGAGGTAGAGCATCTCCTCGGCAGGCCGGGCCATGCGGTGGATCTCGTCCACGAACAGGATGTCGCCGTCGTTGAGCCCGGAGAGGATGGCTGCCAGGTCACCGGCGTGGGTGATCGCCGGACCGCTGGTCAGCCGCAGCGGCGTCGACATCTCGTGGGCGATGATCATGGCCAGGGTGGTCTTGCCGAGCCCGGGCGGGCCGGACAGCAGTACGTGGTCGGGTGCCCGTCCGCGCCGACGGGCCGCCTCGAGCACCAGACCCAGCTGGTCGCGCACGCGCTGCTGGCCCACCACCTCGTCGAGGGTGCGCGGCCGGAGCGCGGCCTCAACGGTGCGCTCGTCGCCCTCCGCCTCGGCGGTGGTCAGAGAGGCGAGGTAGGCCTCCTCATGGGCGTCGAGGTCGTCACCCAGCTCGTGTGGCGCGGCCATGTCAGGCCCGGCTCAGGGTGCGGAGCGCGGCGCGCAGCAGCGCCGCGACGTCGGGACGCTCGCCGGCCCGGTCGGCCACGGCGTCGATCGCCTTGTCGGCGTCCTTGGCGGCCCAGCCGAGGCCGACCAGCCCCTGCTGCACCTGGTCGCGCCACGGCTCCGACGCGACCGCCCGCACGGCAGTGCCACCGGAGAAGGGGGCGCCGATCCGGTCCTTGAGCTCGAGGATGATCCGCTGCGCACCCTTCTGCCCGATGCCGGGGACAGCGGTCAGGGTGCGGACGTCGTCACCGGCGACGGCACGGCGTACGGCGTCGGGCGTGAGCACGGCGAGCATCGCCTGGGCGAGCTTGGGGCCGACGCCACTGGCCGTCTGCACGAGCTCGAAGACCTGCTTCTCGTCGTCGTCGACGAAACCGAAGAGCGTGAGGGAGTCCTCGCGGACGACCATCGAGGTCGGCAGCATGGCGACCTGACCGGTGCGGAGGGTGGCCAGCGTGTTGGGGGTGCACATCAGCTCGAGACCCACGCCGCCCACCTCGAGCACGGCGCTGTTGAGCGTGACCTCGGCGACCTCGCCACGCACGAACGCGATCATGCCCGCGCCCTTCCTGTGGTCGAACCGCTCGAGACTCCCGCCGCGGCAAGCGCGGCGTCGATGCGTGCCTGTGCTCCCCCGCGCCAGATATGGGTGATCGCCAGCGCCAGCGCGTCGGCCGCGTCGGCGGGCTTGGGGGGCGCGTCGAGCCGCAGGATCCGGGTCACCATGGCGCCGACCTGGGCCTTGTCGGCGCGGCCGTTGCCGGAGACCGCCGCCTTGACCTCGCTCGGGGTGTGCAGCGCGACCGGCAGGCCGCGCCGGGCGGCGGCCACCATCGCGATGCCGCTGGCCTGTGCGGTGCCCATGATCGTGCTGGAGTCGGACCGTGCGAAGACCCGCTCGATGGCCACCGCGTCGGGCCGGTGCTCGTCGAGCCAGGCCTCGATCCCACGTTCGATCTGCATCAGCCGCAGCGACACGTGCTGGTCGGCGGAGGTGCGGAGCACGTTGACGTCGACCAGCCGCAGCGGCCGGCCGACACTGCCCTCGACCACGCCCATGCCGCAACGGGTCAGCCCGGGGTCGATCCCCAGCACGCGCATGCCTTCGCCCTTCGTCCGAACACCTGTTCGTACGGCACGCTATCCGCCCACGCCCCGCCGACGACGTACGACACGCGCGTTATGCGTCCAACTCGGCCATCACGTCGTCGGGCACGTCGAAGTTGGCGAAGACGTTCTGCACGTCGTCGCTGTCCTCGAGCGCCTCGATCAACCGGAACACCTTCGAGGCGCCCTCCTTGTCGAGGGCGACCTGCATGTCGGGGACGAACTCGGCCTCGGCCGAGTCGTAGTCGATGCCGGCCTCCTGGAGCGCCGTGCGGACGGCGACCAGGTCGGTCGCCTCGGTGACGACCTCGAAGGCCTCGCCGAGGTCGGTGACGTCTTCCGCGCCGGCCTCGAGCGCCGCCTCGAGGAGGTCGTCCTCGGTCACCGTGCGGCTCTCCTGGGCCTGCGGGACCAGGATCACGCCCTTGCGGTTGAACAGGAAGCTCACCGACCCGGGGTCGGCCAGCGAGCCGCCGTTGCGGGTCATCGCGGTGCGGACCTCCATCGCGGCGCGGTTGCGGTTGTCGGTCAGGCACTCGATCAGCATCGCCACGCCGCTGGGGCCGTAGCCCTCGTACATGATCGTCTGGTAGTCCGCCCCCCCGGCCTCGGCGCCGGAGCCGCGCTTGACCGCGCGGTCGATGTTGTCGTTGGGGACCGACGACTTCTTGGCCTTCTGGATCGCGTCGTAGAGCGTCGGGTTGCCGGAGATGTCGCCTCCGCCCATGCGCGCGGCGACCTCGATGTTCTTGATCAGCTTGGCGAACATCTTGCCGCGGCGGGCGTCGATGACCGCCTTCTTGTGCTTGGTGGTCGCCCATTTCGAGTGGCCGGACATGCATCCCTCTTCGTCAGTCGGTGGTCGAGCGTCAGGTGTCGGTGGTCGAGCGGAGTCGAGACCCCACCTGCTCCAGGAACAGGCGATGGATCCGGGCGTCACCACCCACCTCGGGATGGAAGGACGTCGCCATCAGCGGACCCTGCCGGACAGCCACGATCCTACCGGCGGCCGGTCCGTGGTCGATGCGCGCAAGCACCTCGACCTCGGGACCCGTCTCCTCGACCCACGGCGCCCGGATGAAGATCGCGTGCACCGGCTGCTCCAGACCCGTGAAGTCGACCTCCCCCTCGAAGGAGTCGACCTGACGGCCGAAGGCGTTGCGCCGGACGGTGATGTCGAGTCCCCCGAGCGTCTCCTGGTCGGGGGTGCCGTCTTCGACCCGCTCGGCCAGCATGATCATGCCGGCGCAGGTGCCGAGCACCGGAAGCCCTTCCTTGATCCGCTGCCGGATCGGCTCGAAGAGGTCGAACGTGCGGGCCAGCTTGAACATCGTGGTCGACTCGCCTCCGGGGATGACCAGGGCGTCGCACTGCTCGAGCTCGCTGGCACGTCGTACGCCGAGAGGTCGTGCGCCGAGTGACTCCAGCACGGCGAGGTGTTCGCGCACGTCACCCTGCAGCGCGAAGACTCCGACGCGAGGGCTGGTCACTCTCTCGATCCTAGTGAAGCGTCCTACGGTTCAACGACCTGATGTCCTGGTGCCGGCGGGTGTCGGCCCAGGCCAGCATGGAGACCACGGCGGAGAGTGCGGCCAACGTGACGAGCAGTGCTGCCAGCAGCAGCCAGTGCAACTCGTGATGGAGCCAGCTGCCCAGAGGGTCCTGGTCTGCGGTGAGGGCGCTCATGCAACCAGTGAAGCCGCGTGCCACCCGGCCCGCGGGCGAACCGGTCAGGTCTGGCCGATCGACTGCGTCCTGCAGGACCTTCGGCCCCACCCGCCAGGACCTTCGATGCAGCCGTCTACCAGCCGCGCTCGGAGAGCCGGTGCGGCTGCGGGATCTCGTCGACGTTGATGCCGACCATGGCCTCGCCGAGGCCGCGGCTGACCTTGGCGACCACGTCGGGGTCGTCGTAGAACGTCGTCGCCTTGACGATGGCCTCCGCCCGCTCGGCGGGGTTGCCGGACTTGAAGATGCCGGAGCCGACGAAGACGCCCTCGGCGCCGAGCTGCATCATCATCGCCGCGTCGGCGGGAGTGGCGATGCCGCCGGCGGTGAACAGCACCACCGGGAGCTTGCCTGCGGCGGCGACCTCGCGGACCAGGTCGTAGGGCGCCTGCAGCTCCTTCGCCGCGAGGAACAGCTCATCCTCGCTCAGGCCGTGGAGGCGGCGCAGTTCGGCACGGATCGTGCGCATGTGGGTGACCGCGTTGGAGACGTCGCCGGTGCCGGCCTCGCCCTTGGAGCGGATCATGGCCGCGCCCTCGGTGATCCGGCGCAGCGCCTCGCCGAGGTTGGTCGCGCCGCAGACGAACGGCACGGTGAACTGCCACTTGTCGATGTGGTGGGCGTAGTCGGCCGGGGTCAGGACCTCGGACTCGTCGATGTAGTCGACGCCCAGGCTCTGGAGCACCTGCGCCTCGGCGAAGTGTCCGATCCGGGCCTTGGCCATCACCGGGATCGAGACGGCCTCGATGATGCCGTCGATCATGTCGGGGTCGCTCATCCGCGAGACGCCGCCCTGGGCCCGGATGTCGGCGGGCACGCGCTCGAGCGCCATCACGGCGACGGCGCCGGCGTCCTCGGCGATCTTGGCCTGCTCGGCGGTGACGACGTCCATGATCACGCCGCCCTTCAGCATCTCGGCCATGCCGCGCTTGACGCGCGTCGTGCCGGTGCCGGCGTCGGACGTTGAGTTCGGGGTGCTCTCGGTGGTGCTCTCAGCCATGCCCCGATCTTACGGCGGCGGGGCAGGCGACCACTATTCGGTGGTGGCCGTCAGATCACGTGACTGCAGGTGGACGACGTAGATGCGCTGGGCGACGGTGATCGTGCTCGCGACCGCGAGGAGGGCCAGGCCGATCGGGATCAGCCACATCACCCGGTCGTCGACGCCGAGCAGGCGCAGCAGATCGGACAGGCCGGTGACGAACAGGATCGCGACCAGCCGGTCGGCGCGCTCGGCGATCCCGACCTTCGCCTGCATGCCGAGCGACTCGGCCTTGGCCCGCGCGTACGACGTCACCGAGCCCATCGCCAGGCAGTACACCGCCAGCGCTGCCCAGCCGTCGTTGTCGCCCGGCCCCACGTAGTACATCGCCAGGCCCCCGAAGATCGCGGCGTCGCCGACCCGGTCGAGAGTAGAGTCGAGGAACGATCCGAACAGCGAGACCTGGCCACTGGTGCGGGCCATGTAGCCGTCGATCATGTCGCTGAACACGAAAAGCACGATCACCAGCACACCGGCCAGCAGCCAGCCCTGCGGGAAGCAGACCAGCGCCCCGGCGCAGACCCCCAGGGTGCCGACGAAGGTCACCGCGTTGGGGCTCACCCCACGCCGGAGCAGGAAGTTGCCGACGGGCGCGAAGACGGCGGTCCAGAACCGGCGGAAACGTTCGAGCATGGCGGCTCAGGGTATCGGCAGGGTCGTCCCGTCGCGCATTCCGCCCGCGACTAGCTCGCCGTACTAGAAGGAGTGACCGTTCGGAGGAACCGCTTACGTACCTCCCAACGGGAGCATGGCACCCACATGGACACCGTCGACGCGCCCGACGCAGGATCCGGACTGACGGTGGTCTTCGTCGGTCCGCTGCTGGCGTGCTTCGAGCAGCTGGCCGCGGCCGCACGCCGCCGCGGCGTCCGCACCGTGTGGATCGGCTACCCGTACTCCGCGGTCCGCCGCGCGCGCGCCCGGATGTTCGTCAGCCAGGTGACCACGGCGTACGACGTCGACTCCCTCGCCGCCGCGCTCCGCGAGATCGGCCCCGAGACGATCACCGACATCCAGGCCTCCGAGCAGGTCCTGAGCCACACCGTCGCCGCCGCGGCCCGCGCCCGGGTCGGCCCAGCCCTGCAGGCAGAGCTCGAACGCCGGCTCCACCTCGGCGACAAGCTGGTCATGTCGCTGACGCTCGCGGCCGCCGGAGTGCGGGTGCCCCGCGCCCTCGACGCGTCCAACGTGACCGCGCAGCAGGCGGTCGCCGAGCTGGGCCTCCCCCTCGTGGTCAAGGGCAGGCTCGCCAACGGAGGCGTCACCGTGCACATCGTGCACTCGGTGGCGGAGGCCGCCCGCGCCAGCGCCGCGGTGGCGCAGTTCGGTGGACCGATGTACGAGCAGTTCATCGCGGGTCGCACGCTCAGCTACGTGGCGTCGTACGGCGGCGGTGGGCACGTGCTGACCGAAGGCGTCTACCTCAGCAGCCGGGTCGGCCATGCCGAGGTGGCTCCACCCGATCACGTGGTCACCCTCGACCGTCCGCTCCACCGGGCGACCGGCCGGACCGTGCTCGGGCTGGTCGGCGGCTCCGGGCTGGTCAACATGAACCTGATCGAGGACGACCAGGGCCAGGGCTGGGTGCACGACATCAACCTGCGCCCGTGGGGCACCGTCGTCGCGCTCCGGCGCGCGGGGGTCGACTTCGCCGACGACTACGTGCGGATCCACTCCGGTGACCTGACCGGCGAGTCCGGGAACGTCGTACGTGCGGGCGAGCAGGTCGACGTCTTCCCGTCGGCGGTGCTCGGCCGGGCGACGACCAGCATCCCCGCCGCGTTCGTGCTCTGGGCCCGGCTGCTCCCCCGCTACCTGCGCTGGACCGGGCTCGGCTACGTCCTCGCCGAGTCCGTCCGCTCGGCCCTGATCATCGTGCGCGACCGCTGGCGCGCCCGGCGACGCCCCCGAAGGTGAGGGAGACCACCCCCCAGGGCGTAGCGTGGGCACACGGAGCCATTCAGGCTCCCGACGATGGAGCCAGCATGAGCGACAAGTCGCCGCGGCAGGGCATGACCAAGAAGACCTCGAAGTCGATCAAGGAGAAGCGCGCCGACAAGCGCGCCAAGGACCATCCGGAGTCCCTCTCGGACCAGATGCACTCGAAGAAGAAGTGACCCTGCTCCGACTCGGGGTGATCGGACGTTCGGCCAAGGAGAACGAGTCCAGGCTGCCGATCCACCCCGACCACTTGGCGCGCCTCGAGCCTGACGTCGCCGCCCAGATCACCCTCGAGCACGGCTACGGCGAGAGGTTCGGCCACTCCGACGCCGTCCTGGCTCCGCACGTGGCCGGGTTCGCCTCCCGTACGGAGATCCTCGAGCGCTCCGACGTGGTGCTGCTGCTCAAGCCGCAGCTCGAGGACATCGCCGCGCTGCGCACCGGTCAGACCCTCTGGGGCTGGCCGCACTGCGTCCAGAACCCCGAGCTGACCCAGCTGGCCATCGACAAGAGCCTGACCCTGATCGCGTTCGAGGCCATGAACCACTGGACCCGTGACGAGGCCGTCGGCCTGCACGTGTTCCACAAGAACAACGAGCTGGCGGGCTACTGCTCGGTCCTCCACGCCCTCCAGCTGGTCGGTCGCACGGGCGACTA
>JAWWPM010000138.1:0-2565 GCA_033854915.1 Nocardioidaceae bacterium | reverse complement strand
CCCGCGCCGCGGTCAGGCTCCGGGCACGCGCACCGACGACGAGCTGCTGCGGGCCCACGTGGAGGGTGACGGCGACGCCTTCGGGGAGCTCTTCGCCCGCCACCGGGACCGGTTGTGGGCCGTCGCGCTGCGCACCACGGGCAATCGCGAGGACGCCGCCGACGGGCTGCAGGACGGCCTGGTCGCGGCGTACCGCCGGGCCGGCTCCTTCCGCGGGGAGGCGGCCGTCACCACGTGGCTGCACCGGGTCGTGGTCAACGCCTGCCTCGACCGGCTGCGCGCGGCGAAGGTACGCCGTGCCGACGCCCTGCCCGACGACCTCGACGACCATGCCGGGCGGGGTTCGTCGTACACCTCGACGAGGCCGGTCGACGACCCGGAGCAGGCCGCGATCACCGACGAGCGCCGTCGCGCGGTCCTGGAGGCGCTGGCCACCCTGCCGGCCGAGCAGCGCGCCGCGCTGGTGCTGGTGGACATGGAGGGCTACCCGATCTCGGAGGTGGCCCGGATGCTGGAGTGCGCAGAAGGCACCGTGAAGTCGCGCTGCTGGCGCGGGCGCGAGCGACTGGCCGGGTTGCTGCGCGAACAGCTCGGCGAAGCGCCGTCCCGAGCCCCACGTGGGGGGCGTGACGGGCCTCACGCGGAACCACCGGGCGGTCGCCATCGTCCCATTCCCGCGCCCACGACCAGGGCCCGCCCGACCGGGCCGACCGAAGCCGAAGGAGGTGCACCGTGACCGACGAGACCGACCAGACCGCACCGGCCGAGCACGACGCCGTGCGCCGCCTGCTGGACCAGGCCCGGCACGACGAACCGATCCCGGTCGACGTCGCGGCCAGGCTCGACCGCGTCCTCGCGGGCCTGTCGAACGAGCGCACCGAGGCACCGGCCGACGTCGAGGTCATCCCACTGGAGCTGCACCGCCGCCGCCGGGCGGCCGGGCTGCTCGTCGCGGCGGCCGCCATCGTGGTGGCCGGGGTCGCGGTCGCCCAGCATCTTGCGAGCAGCTCCAGCACTCCTACGTCCGCCAGCCCCGCCGCGGGCACCGATGACGGCCTCACCACCAACTCCGGCAACGGGGCCCCGTCCCTCGCGCAGACACCGCACCCGCAACCCGAGCTCCAGGGGTCGTCGGCGAAGACCAGAGCCGGACGGCTGGTCGTGCGGCCGCGGCACTTCACCGCCGATGCGCTGGCCGGGCTGCGGGTGGTCGACACCGCCCAGGGTCGGCGGCTCGACTCGCTGAAGGTCGTCTCGCGTGGCTGCGTCCCGTCCCTCGGCAACGCCACGCTCGTCCCCGCGACGTATGAGAAGGCACCCGCGGCTCTCGTCTACCACGCCGCGGCGGGCACCACCCAGGTCGTCGACCTCTACATCTGCGGCTCGGCCAAGCCGGTGCGCTCGGTCACCCTGCCGACGCCCTGAGCCCGACCGGCGACCCGGGAATCCCGCTCGCCTACGATCTGTTGTACGAGCGGTCGAGAAGCCTCGCCGGTGGCCCGTCCAGCAGTCCGACCCGGCACTCAGGAGCAGTCCATGTCCCAGGCAACGACGCAGTCCCCGTCCGCGGACACCGTCCGCAACGTGATCATCGTGGGTTCCGGCCCGGCCGGCTACACCGCCGCCGTGTACGCCGCTCGGGCGTCGTTGCAGCCCCTCGTCTTCGAGGGCTCGGTCACCGCCGGCGGTGCGCTGATGAACACCACCGAGGTGGAGAACTTCCCGGGCTTCCGCGACGGCATCATGGGCCCGGCCCTGATGGACGAGATGCGCGCCCAGGCCGAGCGGTTCGGCGCCGAGCTGGTCTCGGACGACGTCGTCTCGGTCGACCTGACCGGTGAGGTGAAGACGGTCAGCACCGCCACCGACACCTACTCCGCCCGCTCCGTGATCCTGGCGACGGGCTCGGGCTACCGCGAGCTCGGCCTGCCCAACGAGAAGGAGCTGTCGGGTCGCGGCGTCTCGTGGTGTGCCACCTGCGACGGCTTCTTCTTCCGGGACCAGCACATCGCCGTGGTCGGCGGTGGCGACTCCGCCATCGAGGAGGCCACCTTCCTGACCCGCTTCGGCACCAAGGTCTCGCTGATCCACCGCCGCGACGAGCTCCGCGCCTCCAAGATCATGCAGGAGCGGGCCTTCGCCGACCCCAAGCTCGAGATCGCCTGGAACTCCGAGGTGGCCGCCATCAACGGCACCGACCGCCTGGATTCGGTCACCCTGCGTGACACGGTCACCGGGGAGACGCGCGAGCTGGCCGCCACCGGTCTGTTCATCGCCATCGGCCACGACCCCCGTTCGGAGCTGCTCACCGGGCAGGTCGACCTGGACGACGACGGCTACGTCCTGGTGAAGCACCCCTCGACGCACACCAACCTGCCGGGCGTCTTCGCCTGCGGCGACCTGGTCGACCACCACTACCGCCAGGCGATCACCGCCGCCGGCACCGGCTGTTCCGCCGCCCTGGACGCCGAGCGCTACCTGGCCGAGCTCGACCACGCGGCCGTCTCCCAGCCCGAGGCGCAGCAGGCCGTGGCCGACTCGGCGCGCCGCGAGTCCGTGCCCACC
>JAWWPM010000137.1:0-8860 GCA_033854915.1 Nocardioidaceae bacterium | reverse complement strand
CAGCTGGTCGAAGAAGTCGAAGACGATCTCGCCCATCGGCAGCGTGTAGCGCATCTCGACGCGGTCCTCGGAGAGGTAGTCCATCCCCTGCAGCTGGCCGCGCTTGGACTGGCAGAGCTCCATGATCACGCCGATGTACTCGCTGGGGCTCAGGATCGTGGCCTTCACGACCGGTTCCCGGACCTCGGCGATCTTGCCGGCATTGGGGTACTCGCTCGGGTTGGTGACCTGCGACTCGGTGCCGTCCTCCATCACCACCTTGTAGACGACGTTGGGGGCCGTCGAGATCAGGTCGAGGTCGAACTCGCGCTCCAGCCGTTCCCGGACGATCTCCATGTGCAGCAGTCCGAGGAAGCCGCAGCGGAAGCCGAAGCCGAGCGCGCCGGACGTCTCGGGCTCGAAGGCCAGGGCCGCGTCGTTGAGCTGGAGCCGCTCGAGGGCGTCGCGCAGGGTCGGGTAGTCGTCACCGTCGATCGGGTACAGACCGGAGTAGACCATGGGGTTGGGGTGCTTGTAGCCGCCCAGCGCCTCGGTCGCGCCGTGGTGCTGGCTGGTCACGGTGTCGCCGACGCGCGACTGGCGGACGTCCTTCACCCCGGTGATCAGGTAGCCGACCTCGCCGACGCCGAGGTCGCCGGCCTTGACCGGCTCGGGGCTGATCACGCCGACCTCGAGCATCTCGTGCACGGCGCCGGTCGACATCATCTTGATCCGGTCGCGGTGGCTCAGGCGGCCGTCGATCACCCGGACGTAGGTGACCACGCCGCGGTAGGTGTCGTAGACCGAGTCGAAGATCAGCGCCCGCGGCGGCGCGTTCTCGTCGCCCACCGGGGCCGGGGTCTGCTTGACGATCTCGTTGAGCAGGGTCTCGACGCCGAGACCTGTCTTCGCCGAGGTCCGCAGCACGTCCGACGGGTCGCAGCCGATGATGCCAGCGAGCTCCTCGGCGTACTTCTCCGGCTGTGCCGACGGCAGGTCGATCTTGTTCAGCACCGGGATGATGGTCAGGTCGGCTGCCAGGGCGAGATAGAGGTTGGCCAGGGTCTGCGCCTCGATGCCCTGAGCGGCGTCGACCAGCAGCACGGCCGCTTCGCACGCCTCGAGCGAGCGCGACACCTCGTAGGTGAAGTCGACGTGGCCCGGGGTGTCGATCATGTTGAGCACGTAGGTGCCAGGCTCCGCGCCCTCGTCGTTGCCGACCGGCACGGTCCACGGCATCCGCACGGCCTGGCTCTTGATGGTGATGCCGCGCTCGCGCTCGATGTCCATCCGGTCGAGGTACTGCGCGCGTGCGTTCCGCTCGTCGACGACGCCGGTCAGCCTCAGCATCTGGTCGGCCAGCGTGGACTTGCCGTGGTCGATGTGCGCGATGATGCAGAAGTTGCGGAGCACCGCGGGGTCGGTCCGGCCGGGTGTCGGCACGGGCTGGGTCGTGGGCACGGCGGTCTCGTGGCTGCCTTTCGGGCGTCGGTCTGGCGAACCCTCATCCTCCCACGCGGGTTTGTAGGGTCCGAAATCTCTGTCGATCCCGCGACGTGCGGCTCGTCATCGGCATGACGGACCATCCGAACGACACGAGAGGCACCACGATGACCGAGTACCTGATCACGATCCCGGGCGACGAGGCGGTCTGGGACGCTCGCTCCGACGACGACAACCGCACGGTCGGCCGGGCACACGCCGACTTCGTGGCCGCGCTGAGCAGCCGCGGCGACCGGGTCACGGCCGGCGGTGAGCTCACTGCGTTGGCGCACGCGAAGGTGGTCCGCCGGAGCCGGGACGGCTTCCTGGTCACCGACGGCCCGTACGCCGAGGCGCGCGAGCAGATCGGTGGCTTCTACCTCGTGGAGACCGACGACCTGGAGGGGCTGCTCGAGATCGTGGGCACGCTGGTCCAGGCCGAGCCGGTGGTGGAGGTACGCCCGGTGCTCGGGCGGACCTCGGGCGTGCCCGGCTGACCGTCGTACGCGGGTTCAGCCGGCCGCACTGTTCTCGCTCGCGGCGTGCAGCACGGCCTTGACCTGGAACGGCGTGAGCCAGGGGTGCTTGGCGCGCATCAGCGCGACCATGCCCGCCACGTGCGGCGCGGCGAAGCTGTTGCCGGTCGCGGTGATCGAGCTGCCGTCTGCCCAGGCGACGTCGACGTCGATGCCGCGGGCGCCGAACTCGACCGGGGGGTTCGGGTTGTAGAAGAGGCCGCGCTCCTCCGCGCCGGGCGTGGCCGCCACGGACACCACCGAGGCGTACTGCGAGGGGTAGGTCGGCCCCGGCAGGTTGTTGGCCGCACACACCAGCACCGTGCCGGCGAAGAAGGCCTCGTCGGCGATCCCGTGCAGCGGCGCGTACATCGCCGCAGCCTTGCTCGACAGCGACAGGTTGGCGACGTCCATGGCCTGGTCCACCGCCCACTCGACGCCGGCCTGGAGCATCGCGCCGCGGCCCTTGAGGTTGGGCCCCAGCACCCGCACGCTGTAGATCTCGACGTCCGGCGCCAGCGACCTGATGATCGCGGCGCAGGCGGTGCCGTGGCCGACGAGGTCCTCGTGCGGCCCTTCGCGAGGGTGGAACTCCTGCTCGTCGTCCGGGTCCACCTCGAACGCCACCCCACCGCTGATGCCGCCGACGCGGGGATGCCCGCCGTCCACGCCGCTGTCGACCACGGCCAGCCGGACCCCGGCGCCCGTGCTGCCGCCGAAGGCCCACTCGCGCACGTCGGCGAAGGGCAGCGCCACCACGGTCTCGATCGCCCCGCGCTCGAAGGCGGACGACCAGGCCAGGGCGGCGGTCACCGGTGCGCGCTCCCGCCCGGGTCCCCCGAGCGCCACGCCTCGACGACCCGGAGCACGTCGCGGCCGAGTACGTCGAGGCCGCCGGGACCGGGGTCCCCGTCCGGCGCCGACGGCCCGCCCTCGACCAGGAGCGCGACCAGGCTGGCCCCGGTGCCGAGCACCCGGAGCACCCAGTCGCTGGTCTGGTCGACCGACGGGTCCAGCACCGAGAGCACCCCCAGGACGTCGCCGTCGCCGCCCATCAGCGGTGCGGCCAGGATCGCGCGTGGGACGTACGCCGTGGACTCGGCCACGTCGCGGGCGAAGCGGGGGTCGGCCTGCACGTCGCTGACGGCGATCGGCTGCCCCGACATCGCGGCCCAGCCGGCGATCCCGCGACCGACCGGGACGGTCTGCCCCACGATCTCGGCCGCGCCCGCCCCGTCGGCGGCGACGAATGCCAGCTCCGCGCCCTCCTCGTCGACCAGCGCGACCGAGCACGCCGCCGCGTCGAAGAGCTGACGCAGCGCCTCGACCGCCGAGCCGAGAGCGGGTGACGCACCGGTTCCGACGACCATGGATCCTCCTCAGGCGGCCAGGGCCGCGGTGCCCACGGTGAGAGCCGCCAGGCTGCGCCGGGTCGGCTGCTCTGCACACCGTAGGAGGTGCCACGCTCCGCCATCAAGGCCCGATCAGCGACCTATCGAGGCCCCGCGGGTGCGACACTCTGCCGGTGTACGTTCCCCGGGTCCTGCGGCCCCTGCCCGACGAGGACCGCAAGCGACTGCTCAGGGCGGCGCGCGTGAACACCTACGCGCGCCGCGAGGTGCTGGTCCACGAGGGTGCCGACTCCGACGACTTCCACATCCTCCTGGAGGGGCGGGTGGCGATCCGCGTCCACACGTCGTCGGGTGACAGTGCGATCGTCAACATCCTCGGCCCCGACGACCACTTCGGGGAGGTGTCGCTGCTGGCCGAGTCCCCGTCCGGGACCCCGTCGCGCACCGCGACCGTGGTGGCCCTCGAGCAGGTCCGGACGATGAGCATCCCCGCGGCGGTCTTCCACGACCTGCGCGGCCGCAACCCCGGGCTGGAGCAGCTGGTCTCCCGGCTCCTGGCCCGGCGCGTCGACGAGCTCTCGATGCAGCTCAAGGAGGCGATGTACGACCCGCTGGAGCGCCGCGTCGTACGCCGGCTCTCACGCCTCGCCACGACGTACGGCGTCACCGAGGACGGCCCGGTGACGATCCCGCTCACCCAGGACGAGCTCGGCCAGCTGGTGGGCGGGACCCGTCCGTCGGTCAACCAGGCCCTGCAGCCGCTCGTCGAGGCCGGGCTGGTCCGGCTCGCCCGCGGGCGGATCACGATCACCGACCAGGAGGCCCTGCGCCGGGCGGCCGAGTGAGCCCGGCGGCCTGAGGCGGGCGCACACGTTTGTCCCTAGGATGCCGACATGGGCGACGGTGGGGCACGGCTGACCGCGATCTTCGGGCTGATCGGGTTCGTGGTCCTGGCCGCGGGCATGGGCATCTCGGCCTACCGGGTCTCGGTGGCGCGTCGTCAGGCACGAGCGGCCGGCCAGAGCCCGAACACCGCCACTCTGCGCGCCCTCAGCGGCGAGGACGACAACCGCGAGCCGCCGCCCCCGAGCGAGTGAGCCGTCGCCGACCCGGCGCCCACGGGGGTGACGTGGGCCCCGGCGGGCTGCTAGGAAGGGGGTGGGCGCCCGACCGGCGCCGGTTGTCTCGGGATCCCGGCTCGGGCCGGGGAAGGAGCACGTCGCATGTCCACCAGAACCCTCGTCCGCGCGGCCACCGCCGCGGTCGCACCCCTCGTCGTGGCCGGCGTCGTCGCGCTGCCGTCGCCAGCCCAGGCAGTGACCAAGCTGACCGACGCCCAGGCGGCGTCCCAGCTCTCAGGGGCCGGCATCACGCGTACGTCGAGCGGCGGGTGCACGAGCCGCTACACCGCGACCTGCACGTCGTACGACCAGATCAACCAGTCCACGGTGAGCGGGGTCATCACCTACAAGCGGGCCAGCGGCTGCGCCGTCAACATCACCGGCGGCACCGAGACCGGCCACGCGAGCGGCACCTACAGCCACTGGAACGGCTACAAGGTGGACATCGCGCGCTCGACCTGCAACGACGGCTGGATCCGCGGCACCTACAGCTACATCGGGCTGCGCGGCGACGGCTACCCGATGTACCAGGCCGCCTCCGGCAACGTGTACACCAACGAGGGCAGCCACTGGGACATCGTCTACTACACCTGCGGCTGCTGAGCCGGGCGGGCATGGCGCGCGCGCCAGGCGTCGAGCACCCGGTCGGGCACCAGGAGCAACAGCAGGGGCCAGTAGCTGAAGAACGGCACGAGCAGCATCACGACCAGGGCCACGACGAAGGCCGCGACCATCGCGAACGCATGGACGGGGTCGGGCGACTCACCGGAGTCGCGGAGGTCGCGATGGCGCCCGATCTCCACACCGAGCAGAGCCAGCAGCAGGGCGCTGGCGGCCATCGTCCCGACGTACAGCAGCTTCGTGAGTCCCTGGTGGCCCGTGCTGCCGGCGGCCAGCGCGGTCGGGAACGGCAGGACCACGATGGTCAGCGTCCACAGCAAGAGCAGCCGCATCATCGGCGGAGTGGACGCGACCACGTTGCGCAGGATGCGGTGCTGGGTCATCCAGAGGTCAGCAATCACTGCGAAGCTGAGGAAGAACGCCCAGATCTGGTCGGTGTGCTCGTGCAGCAGGGTCGACACCGCGTCGCCATGGAAGGAGCCGGCGACCTCGACGAGGGGCAGCACCAGCAGGGTGATCGCGATCGCCACGATCGCGTCGACGAACGTCAGGAACCGCTCGAGATCGCGCTCGCGCTCTGCCCCGAGGTCACTCATGGCAGCAGCCTAGGGGGGCCGTCCGGCACTCCGCACCGGGTCGCACCGGGTGGCAGACTCCGGCCATGATCGATCACTTCGGCATCAACTGCTCGGATCTCGAGGCAGCCAAGACGTTCTACGACAAGGTCCTGGGCACCCTGGGCCACCGTCGGGTGATGGACTTCGACGTGGCCGTCGGGTACGGCACCACCATGCCCGCCTTCTGGCTGTCCAGCTTCGAGGGGATGGGCCCCAACCGCGAGGTCCACATCGCCTTCACCGCCGAGTCGGTGGAGCAGGTGCAGGCCTTCCACGCCGCCGCCACCGACCTGGGCGCCGAGACGTTGCACGAGCCCCGACTCTGGCCGGAGTACCACGAGCACTACTACGGCGCGTTCGTGCGCGACCCCGACGGCAACAACGTCGAGGCCGTCTGCCACACCGCGTCAGCCGACTGACCCAAGCCGTGCCGCTCACTCGGCGCTGTCGACGAACTCCCGGCTCTTGGCGATCGCGAAGCCCCAGCCCTGCTCGAGGGTGGGTTTGGGCGGGATGGCGATCTCGTCGGCGTTGGTCAGGCAGTCGACCAGCGCAGGTCCGTCGTGGGCGAACGCCGTACGCAGCGCCGCCTCGACGTCGCCCGGCTCCTCCACCCGGATCCCCTTCATCCCGATCGCCTCGGCGACCGCCGCGAAGTCGGGGTTGTGCAGCACCGTGCCGAACTCCGGGAGGCCGACCTGCTCCATCTCCAGCTTCACCATGCCGAGCCGCCCGTTGTCGAAGACGACGAGCTTGACCGGGAGGTCGTGGCTGACCGCGGTGATCAGGTCGCCCAGCAGCATCGACAGGCCGCCGTCGCCGCAGAAGGCGACGACCTGTCGGGAGCGGTCGAGTCCCTGGGCGCCCAGTGCCTGCGGCATCGCGTTGGCCATCGAGCCGAGGTTGTAGGAGCCGATCAGGCGCCGGCCCTCGCTCATCCGCACGAACCGCGACAGCCAGACCGTGGACATGCCGGTGTCGGTGGTGAAGATCGCGTCGGCCGCCGCCAGCCGGTCCACCGCAGCCGCCACGACCTCGGGCCGGATCCGTCCCTCGGGGTTGTCGACCTTGCGCCGCAGGATGCCCTTCGGCTTCCCGTCGTACTCCGGGTCGGCGAGCTCCTGCTGCCGCCCCTGCCAGCCGAGGTACGACGAGCGCGCCTTCTCGAGGTGGGCGGTGTCGGTCTTCGGGTCGATCATCGGCAGCAGCGCCAGCAGTCCCAGGCGGGCGTCGCCGACGACCGGGTGGGTGACCGTCGTCCGCCGCCCGATGTGGGCGCCGCGGACGTCGAGCTGGACGACCGTCTTCCCGGTCGGCAGGAAGTTGCGGTAGGGGAAGTCGGTGCCGAGCAGGACGAGCGTCTCGCAGCCGTCGAAGGCCAGCGCGGTGGCGCGGTTGCCGATCAGGCCGGACTGCCCCACCTCGTAGGGGTTGTCGTGCTCGAAACCCTCCTTGGCCTTGAGGGTGAGCACCATCGGCGCGTTGAGCCGGGCTGCCAGGGCCAGCACCTCGTGCCGAGCGGCCCGCGCCCCCTGGCCCACCAGCAGCGTGACCGGTCCGCCGCCGTTGATCGCGTTCGCCGCGGCTCGCAGCGAGTCGTCGGTCGGTACGGCGTCGGGCCGGGTGTCCACGAACCGCGGGACGGGTGTGTGCTTGGGGAGGTCGAGCCCGCCGACGTCTCCGGGGAGGGTCAGCACCGCGACGCCCTGCTCCTGGATCGCCGCGTTGCCCGCCTGCTCCAGGGTCTGGGGCAGCTGGTCGACGCTGGTGATCGTGCGGCAGAACACCGAGACGTCGGAGAACAACGCGTCGTTGTCGACCTCCTGGAAGAAGTCGCTGCCCATGTCCTCGCGCGGCACCTGGCCGATGATCGCCAGCACCGGCGCGTGGCTCTTCTTGGCGTCGTACAGGCCGTTGAGCAGGTGGATGGCGCCCGGCCCGACGGTGCCCATGCAGACCGCCATCCGGCCGGTGAGCTGGGCCTGCGAGCTGGCCGCGAACGCCGCTGCCTCCTCGTGCCGCACCCCGACCCACTCGATCCGGTCCTCGCGGCGGATGGCGTCGGTGACCGGGTTGAGGGCGTCGCCGACGACGCCCCACACCTGGGTGACGCCGTGGTCGGCCAGGGACTGGATCAGGAGCTCGGCAACGGTTGTCATGTAGTCCTCTCAGGCGGTGAAGCGGTCGGGGTCGGCCTCGGCCCAGTCGCGGGCCCACCGGCCCTCGGGCGGCTCGGCCAGCAGCTGTCCGGGCTCGAGGTGGTGGAACATCTCGGCGTACGACCGGACCTCGTCGTGGTCGACCCGCCGGCGCAGCTGGTGCGGCCGCAGTCCGTCGGGCCCGTGGACGCCCATCGACCCCATCACCTGCAGCGCCTGCTGGACGCATTGCTGCTGGTAGTGGAAGACCCGCTCGGTCTTGTCGGGCACGTTCAGCGCCCGCATCCGCTTCGGGTCCTGGGTCGCGACGCCGACCGGGCAGGTGTTCGTGTGACAGGTCTGGGCCTGGATGCAGCCGACCGCCATCATCATCGAGCGCGCGGAGTTCGTGTAGTCGGCGCCCTGGATCAGCCGCTTCACGATGTCGATCCCGCTCGCGACCTTGCCGCTCGCGCCGACCTTCACCTGGTCGCGCAGCCCTACCCCGACCAGGCAGTTGTGCACGTTGAGCAGGCCCTCGGTGAGCGGCGTGCCGATGTGGTCCTCGTACTCCAGCGGCGCAGCGCCGGTGCCGCCCTCACCGCCGTCCACGATCACGAAGTCGGGAGTGACTTCCTCGGCGACCATCGCCTTGCAGATCGCGAGGAAGTCCACGCGAGAGCCGAGGCACAGCTTGAAGCCGGCCGGCTTGCCGCCGTTCAGCTCCCGCATCCGGGCCATGAAGAGCACCAGCTCTCGGGGCGTCGAGAACACCTTGTGGGCACTCGGCGAGATGCACTTCTCGCCCTGGGGTACGCCGCGCACGTCGGCGATCTCCTTGGTCACCTTGGCGCCGGGCAGGACCCCGCCGATGCCGGGCTTGGCGCCCTGGCTGAGCTTGAGCGAGGTCATCTTGACCTGGTCGTCGGACGCGACGTCCTGGAACTTCGCGGGGTCGAACTCGCCGTCCTTGGTGCGCGCACCGAAGTAGCCCGAGCCGATCTCCCAGACCAGGTCGCCGCCGTTGCGGTGGTA
>JAWWPM010000136.1:0-5283 GCA_033854915.1 Nocardioidaceae bacterium | reverse complement strand
CGATGAAGGAGTCCGTCAGCGCGAGGATCGCCGCGTCGATGCGCACGTCGCGCACGTTGGTGGCGGCGTTGCCCGAGCTGTCGATCGGGTGGTAGACGCGCACGAAGCGGTTGGCGATCAGGCCGATGTGGGTCGTACCTGTAATCGCATGGAACCCGCTCGCTCCGGCGACGGCCCCGTCCTGCTTGAGGTCCTCGTCGCTCCAAGCGGCGTTGGGCGCGTCCGGCTCGAACGAGCCGTTTGTGGTGGTCGGGGCGACGATGATGTCGAGGGCGGCCCCGATGGTCACCGGGGCGGTGGCGGTACCGCTGACGTACGCGTCGCCGCACGGGTCACCGTCGCTGTAGTTCGTGTTGTCCGGACTCGTCTGCGTCGTGCACCCCGTGTCGTCGACGTAGATCACACCGTTGGACGGCTGATTCATGACGACTGGATCCTTCCCGGCACCGGAGCCCGGCTTGTCCACGGTCATCTTGCCGTCGCCGGTGAAGCGGATGTACGTCGTGCCGGAGAAGATGTAGCCGGGCAGCGCCAGGGTGCGCAGGGCGGCGTTGGACGGTGGCAGTTGCAGGAACGGCGCGTTCATCGCGAACGGGCCGTTGAAGGCCGGGCTCGTGCCGCAGCCGGAACCGTTGGCGAAGTACCCGGGCGTGTCCGAGGACGAGACCTCGATCTTGTCGGTCTTGCCAACCCGGCCCATCTGCGGGCTGCCGCAGAAGAGGATCGAATCGTTGGTGTGGAGCGGTCCGTTGATCTTGTCGACGTTGGCGAACTGGATCTCTGTGCAGCCGTCCCCGGCACGGCCGGCGCGGTAGTCGGCGCACTGCGTGATGCGCGCGTCGCCCGTCGGGTAGGTCACCGGATCGAGCGTCTCGAAGTTCGTCAGGTAGACGTAGTCGAGGAAGCGCGAACGGCGCATCGTGGCGACGATCGTGCGCATCTGGCCGTGGTAGCGACCGGTGGAGCGGATGCGGAACGTTCCCGCGGTCGAGCTGAGCATCGAGTATGGATCGCTCGTGCTGCAGGTTGACGTGATCGGCAGCAGGCCGATCGAGAAGTCCGCGATGCTCGTGCCGCTGCCCGACACGGTCTTCCAGGTGCGCTGCGCCGCCGTCACGTTGGGCTGGTTGATCGGGTTCGTGGAACTCGAGTTCGAGTCGCACTTGCGCCACAGGTCGGGATCGCCGGCCAGCTTGTTCTGGTACCAGGAGATGCCCGACTCCGCCGCCGTGTAGGCGACGCGGCGGTCGTGGTCCTGTTTGGACGGCAGGATGTCCCCGCGCGAGGCCTCGAACGCGGCGATCGAGATGATGCTGGCGATCATCATGATCCCCATGGCGACGGCGAGGGTGAAGCCCCCCTCCTCGGCCAGACGGGAGCGGAGGTGATGTCGAAGCGTCATGCGCATACCGGGTCGTAGGGATTGCGGGGCGAGCCGTCGGAGATGCCGTTCGGGTTGGCGATGCGCACGAAGATCTGGTCGGTGCCCTCGGACACGATGTTCGTCGTCAGCTTGGTGTTGCCGACGGCGAGGAAGTCGAGGTCGACGCGGGCGATCCTCTTCAGGTCGGTCGCGCTCAGGCCGAGCGTGGGCGGGACGAGCTCCAGGTTCGGCTGCAGGATCCCCGTGGTCGTCTGCGGGTAGCCGTAGAAGCGGAAGATCGCGCCGGTCGGATTGGCCCCGGTGGTGTTGCGGTTGACGCCGGTGGCGAGGATCTCGGTGCGGCTGGCCGGCGCGAGGGCGATCGGGTTGGTCGCCGTGACCTGCTGGGCCTTGTCGGTGAGCGTCTTGGCCGTCGCATCGTAGGTGAGCGTGTGCTGATAGGTCGTCGTGCCGCCGGAGAGGTCGGCGTAGAAGACCACCTGGTCGGGCTTGGCGAGCGTCATCGGCCAGCTCTTGACGGTGTTGTCGGCACTCGAGAACACGCAGACCTCCGAGCGCAGCAGGCGCTGCATGCGGTCGGTCGCCAGGCGGGCGCGCTGCGTCGCGTCGGTCCGGCTGGCCACCTCGGTGTTGTGGCGCGCGGCGCCGATCGTGATCATCGTCGCCGACCCGAGGATCACCATGCCGATCGTCATGGCGACGATCAGCTCGATCAGCGTGAAGCCGTCCTGTGCGGACGCGCGGCGGCGGGCTAGTAGGCCGGACATGAACCCGCCGGACTCGTGTTGGAAAGGGTCTGTGTGCCCCCTGCGGGTGCAGCGCTGGTCCCGACACCGCCCCACGTCGTGTTGGCGACGTTGTTGACGGTCAGCGACCGCGTCGTGCCTGAGAAGACTGCTTGCACGCAGATCTTGTAGGTGCCGAGCGGGTACGTTGCGCGGGCGAGCGTCCCGTCGGAGTTCACCGTCGTCGTGTAGATGGGCTCTGGAGCAGGGGCCGGCGGCGCGGTCGGTGCGCACTCCGAGTCGGTCTGGTAGACCTTCGCGACCTTGCTGCTGGGTCCGTTGTTGAAGTTGAACTGCGTCCAGATCGGCGGCTCGCGCACGGTCACGGTGAACGGGCCGGTCGCCGGCGAGGGCGTGGTCGGGCCGTAGCCGCTGTGCAGTGTGTAGTAGTTGGCCGGGCCCCACTTCAACGGGTCGCTGGCCTTGCAGGCGCCGGCATACGTGTACACGGGCGTCGTGAACGGGAACACGGTGTCGGGCGTCGCGTTGGTGATCTGGACGCCGCTGGTCGGGATGCCCGAGTTGCTCACCGAAACGCCGTCGGTCCACTGGAAGGTGTCGCTGCCCTTGCCGTCGTTGCGCAGGGTGTCCGTGAGGATGTTGATGTAGCGGCCCTGGTCGTAGATGTCGGTGGGAGCGGTCGTGATCGTCGCCGGGGTGACGTTGATCGACGTGGTGGTCACTGACGACTCGTTGCCGCCCTTGTCGACGAAGCCCGGGGCACCCGCGACGGGCTGGTACGGGCCGACGGTGACCTTGTAGGAGCCCGGCGTGACGAAGGTGAACACGGCGCAGCCGGCGGCGTTGGTGAAGCCCGAGCGGTTCTGCGGACCCGCGAGCGTGACCGGGATGCCCGCGGCCTGCGGCGTGACGCCGTCGGCCTTGAGGACGAGCTGCGACAGGGCGCCCGAGGTCGGTGAGAACTGGGAGACGGGCAGCGCCTCGATGCTGTTGACCGTCAGCGGCGTCATGCGGCGCCCGGGGGGCGGCGTGACCGTCGTGGTCAGCTGGAGGTACTGCGTCGCCGAGCCCGTGCTCGTGCAGCTGATGGTCGCCGCACCCGTGTCGGTGACGAACTTCGTGGAGGAATCGACCTTGTAGGTGATCCCTCCGAGCGTCTGAGAATGGGAGTCGGTGAAGTTCGCGAGGTCGGAGGTGCGGATCGCGCGCATGCGCTCCTGGTCCTGCTCGGCGAGCTGCGCCGTCGCGGCGCGCGACTGGTTGCGGCTGGCGGCGAGCTGCGATCCGCCGATCGAGGAGACCGTGGCCGTCGCGACGAGCACGACGACGACCGCCGTGACCATGACCTCGATGAGCCCGAAGCCCGCTTCTCCGCGTAGCCGCCTGCCCCTGGTGCGATGCCCACTCACGAGAGAAGTTGTCGGCCTGTCTGCCGCAGAGCTTGACTGCTTTGGACGAAGGTTTAAGGAGCGCGTCACGTGCCTACCAGTGCCCGTCGTCCTTGCAGCCGCCCGCGCCGGCCGGCGCGCACTGGCGGTCAAAGACGCCGCCGACGTTGTGGACGATGGTGAAGGTGCTGCCCGTCTGCGACGTCGCCGTGATCTCGTAGCCGTCGTGCGTCGCGGACGGCACGTAGACCTCGCCCCGGCCGGAGCCGATCGTGAGGCCGGTGGTCAGGGTCGTCAGTCGCGTGGCGCAACCGTTGAAGCCGAAGTCACTGCGCCAGCAGGCCTCGATCTCGGACACGAGGTTGCGGGCGTCGGACTTGGCGTCGGCGTCCTTGGCCTTCGCGCGCTGGCCGAGGAAGGCCGGTAGTGCGATCGCGGCGAGGATGCCGATGATCAGGATGACGACCAGGAGCTCGATCAGGGTGAAGCCCCGCTCGCCGCCTGCCCGCCGTGTGACCGAAGTTTGAAGTGGTGATTCCATGATTGCGTTGCCTCCCGGAACGCAAAGGGGCGGGCACGTGCCCGCCCCCTTGGCGTGAATCAGGTGCTGCTAGTGACTACCAGGTGGTGCCGTTGCAGCCGCCCTTGCCGCTGTTCGCGGAAGTCTCCGAGCAGGTGCGGGTGACGAGGTTGGTCGTCGCGTCCTTGGTGATCGTGAACGTGTCGCCCGAAACGGACGTCGCGGTCGCGGTCCAGCCGAGGGCCGTGCCCGTGGCCGCCTTGACCAGGGTCAGACCGGCGGCCGTCGCGACGGCCGGCGTCGCGCCGGTGGGGTAGTCATCCTTGGTCGCGAAGCAGGACTCGACCTCGGACGCCATGTTGCGAACGTCAGACTTGGCAGCGGAGTCCTGGCCCTTCACACGCTGGCCGAGGAAGGCCGGCAGAGCGATGGCGGCGAGGATGCCGATGATCAGGATGACGACCAGGAGCTCGATCAGGGTAAAGCCCTTCTCGTCCTGGCTGCGCTCGCGGAGCTTGTTGAGCATGTGGTGAAATCCCTCCTGGGGATGGTTGGGCCTGTGGGTACTGCTTGGTGTCGACCAGACCCCGCGGCGTCCTCGGTGAGTAACCCGGCGGACTCAGAGAAAATGAGCTCCGTGGCTTTGCGTCTCGCCCTCACAGGCGATTTGCCCTTGGTCACCTCGGTCCTGGCTTGAGTGGGGTATCGGCCCCATTCCGCCGCAACTCAAGTCTCAACGCCTGAAGGGCGGGATTGCTCCCGCCCTTCGGAACGAACGTTGAGGCTGTTCGTGACTACCAGCTGGAGCCGTTGCAGCCGCCCTTGCCGGTGTTCGCGCCGGTCTCGGTGCACGTGCGGGTGACCTTGCCGGTGGCGTCCTTGGCGATCGTGAACGTGTCGCCCGACACCGACTTCGCGGTGATCGAGTAACCGTCGGCCGGGGGAGCCGCGCCCGTCAGGGTCGCCGTGTCGATCAGGTCGAGGCCTGCTTCGGAAGCGGTGGCGGCGACGTTGCAGGCCGCGTAGCTGGCCTTCGTCGCGAAGCAGGACTCCACCTCGGAGACCATGTTGCGAGCGTCAGACTTTGCTGCGGAGTCCTGACCCTTGACGCGCGGACCGAGGAAGGCCGGCAGGGCGATCGCGGCGAGGATGCCGATGATCAGGATGACGACGAGGAGCTCGATCAGCGTGAAGCCGTCCTCGTCGCGGATGGAAGGATGCATGAGGCCCTCCTGGGCGTTCGTC
>JAWWPM010000135.1:0-8054 GCA_033854915.1 Nocardioidaceae bacterium | reverse complement strand
CCTGGCCGGCGGCATCGGGCTCTTCGCCGGGTCGGACGGCTACGCCGTCGCCCACAACGACATCTGCGGCAACTTCTCGATGGAGTACGGCGGCGGACTCAGTGTCTACGGTCGCAGCCCCAACGGTGCGATCCACCACAACCGGATCTACTACAACGAAGGCACCGACGAGGGCGGCGGCATCATGATCGCCGGCCAGCTCCCGGCCGATCCCACTGCGCTGTCGCCCGGCAGCGGGCCCGTGGACATCTACAGCAACCAGATCCAGGCCAACCTGTCGAACGACGACGGTGGCGGCATCCGGTTCCTGATGGCCGGCGGACCTGGTGGCACCGACCAGATGAACGTGTACGACAACACGATCGTCAACAACGTGTCGTCGCACGAGGGCGGCGGGATCAGTCTCAACGACACCCCGAACGTGCGGGTCGTGAACAACACCGTGATGAAGAACCTCACGACCGCCACCGCGGTGACCTCGAACGGCCAGCCCGCTCCCGCGGGACTGTCGACCTCGCCCAACAGCGACCAGCTCCAGGCGACGTTGCCCGCGAACGCGCCGACGTTCAGCAACCCGGCGCTCGTGAACAACATCTTCTGGGACAACCGGGCCGGGACCCGCGCCGGGCTGACCGTCAACGGCATCGGTCTGGCCGGCGACGCCACCCCGGTCAACCACTGGGACCTGGGCATCTTCGACCTCCCGACCCAGCTCTCGCCGACCAGCTCCGTGATCCAGCAGGACCCGGTCGAGCACCCGTTCAACCCGGACCCGTCGAACAGCGGCGCCAACCCGCAGGTCGTGTCGCCGTACGACGTGTCGGTGACCTTCGCGGCCTGGCGGCAGAACCCGTCCTTCGTGGACTCGACGCTCGTGGCGGTCGAGGCACCGGCCGACCAGCTCGGTGACTACCACCTCTCCGGCTGCCCCGCGTCCCCCGCGTGCAACCTCGGAGCGGCCAGCACGGGCGCGGTCAACGCGCCGGCGCTCGACATCGACGACGAGGTCCGTCCGGCACTCGGCGGGTACGACGCCGGGTCCGACGAGTTCGGCAGCGCCCCACCCCCACCGCCGCCGCCCACGCCGACGCTCTACTTCTCGACGGCCGGCAACCTGAACCCGCCGGGCGTCAGCGGAAGTGCCGACGACTCCGACATCTACACGTGGGACGGCTCGACCTACGGCCGCAGCCTCGACCTCTCCCTCGCGCCGTACGGCGTGCCGGCCTCGGCCAACCTCGACGGCTACTCACGAGTCGACGCGACGCACTTCTACGCGTCGTTCGCCGATCCCGTGAACCTGCCCGGCCTGAGCGGCGTGCAGGACGAGGATGTCGTGTACTGGAACGGCGCCGCCTGGACGCTGTGGTTCGACGGGTCGACCCACGGCCTGGGGCAGATCGGCCAGGACCTCGACGCGCTGAGCGTGCTGAACGGGACGCTCTACTTCTCGACGGGCAACAACACCCTGCCCACCGGAGTCGGTGGCACCGGTGACGACGCGGACGTCTACAGCTGGAACGGCACGACGCTGGCGCGGGTCTGGGACGCGACGGCCAACGGGGTCCAGGGGGCCGCCAACCTCGACGGCCTGGTCTGGAACGACCCGACGCACCTGTTCGTGTCGTTCGCGGACGACACCACGCTGCCCACGGTGGGCACGGTCCAGGACGAGGACGTCGTGGCCCTGACCGCCGGCACCTGGTCGGTCTTCTTCGACGGCACGACCCAGGGCCTGGGGGTCAGCAGCGCCCTGGACCTCGACGCGATCTCGTTCGGGGAGAGCTCGTCGACGCCTCCGCCTCCTCCGCCTCCCCCGGGACCGGCGAAGCTGTTCTTCTCCACGCTCGGCAACGCCAACCCGCCCGGAGCCGGTGGCACCGGAGACAACGCCGACATCTACAGCTGGAACGACACGTCGTACACGCGGACGCTCGACCTCTCGGCCGCGCCGTACAACCTGCCGCTCGGCGCCAACGTGGACGGCCTCTCCCGGGTAGACGCGACGCACTTCTACGTGTCCTTCGCCGACAACACGACGGTGCCCGGCCTCGGGACCGTGCAGGACGAGGACGTCGTCTACTGGAACGGCAGCGCCTGGTCGTTGCGGTTCGACGGCACCAGCCACGGCCTCAACCAGTCGGGCCAGGACATCGATGCGATCAGCGTGGTCGGAAGCACGTTGTACTTCTCGACGCTGACCAGCACCCGCCCCTCGGGCATCGGGGGCACCGGCGACGACGCCGACATCTACAGCTGGGACGGCACGATCCTCGACCGGTTCTGGGATGCCTCGACGCACGGCGTGCCCGGCGCGGCGAACGTCGACGGCTTCGACCGGGTGGACGCAACCCACTTCTACCTGTCGTTCGCCGGCACCAGCACCACGCTGCCGCGGATCGGGGCCACCCAGGACGAGGACGTCGTCTACGTCGCGAACGGGACCTGGTCGGTCTACTTCGACGGCACCGCCCACGGCCTGACCACCGACAACCTCGACGTCGACGCGTTCGACGTCCCGTGACCAGCCAGCAGGAGAGGGAGACAGCCATGGAGCACCCGAACGGGGACTCGAGCAACGCAGCCGACCGGCGCGTGGCCTTGGGGCGCCGCAACTTCCTCCAGCTCGCCGGGGGCTCGGCCCTGGCGATCGGGGCGGTGACCTGGGGCGGCGGCTGGCTGGCGCCCGAGGAGGCGCGGTCGGCCACCGGTCCCGCAGACCTCTACTGGGGTGGCACCGACGGCTGGATCCACCTGCCACCGACGCCGGCGATCCCGCCGTTCCACCCGGACGTGCTGGCACCGGACCCGTTCACGACCTACATCTTCGGGTTCCGCAACCTGACCGGCCTCACCGACGTCCAGAAGCACGCCCAGAAGAACAAGGCCCAGCACTCGGCCCCGTTGTTCTGGGTGCCGCAGTACGACCCGGCCCACCCCCGGGACTTCACGGTGACGCTGACCAACCTCGGGCTGGCCCTCCGCCCCGACCTGTTCGACGCGCACACCCTGCACTGGCACGGCTTCCGCAACGTCATCCCGTTCTTCGACGGCGAGCCCACCGGCTCGGTCGCGGTGCCGGCCGGGCGCGAGTTCACCTACGTCTACCGGCCACGAGACCCGGGCACGTACATGTACCACTGCCACGTCGAGGACGTCGAGCACGTGCACATGGGGATGACCGGGATGGTGTTCGTCAACCCCCTCCAGGACGGAAACACCAACCTCTATCCCAGCGGTCGCTATCTCTACAACGACGGCGACGGCTCCACCGGGTACGACCGCCAGTTCGCGATGTTCCTCTCCGAGGTCTGGGCAGAGGCGCACTGGTGTGACGCTCACATCCAGCTGCCCGAGTGGAGCGACTACCACCCGGACTTCAGCCTGCTGAACGGTCGGGTCTACCCCGCCACGATCGCGCCCAACGGCTCGATCGACCCGTTCAACCCCGTGCGCGACGCCTCCGGCGACCTGATCGCGCCGGCGGGCCACCCGGAGCTGCAGTACCAGCCGAACTCGTCGCTGGTGACCTGCAACGCCGGGGACCGGGTCGCGCTCCGGTTCGCCAACCTCGGGTTCCGGGAGGCGGCGATGACCCTGACCGGACTGTCGATGAAGGTCGTCGGTCGTGATGCCACGCCGATGCTCGGCCGGGACGGCACCGACACGTCGTACGAGACCGAGACGCTCAACATCGGGCCCGGCGAGAGCTACGACGTCCTCTTCACTGCGCCGCCCCATCGGGGCACCGGGGAGTACGACACCTACCTGCTCTACAACCGCAGCTACATCCGGTCGGACAACCTGGCGCCGGGCGGGTACGGCGGTCAGACCACGGAGATCCACGTCTACCCCGCCGGCACCGTCGGCGCCCAGCACTACCCGAACGACTGGGGGATCTGAGATGTCCATCGCGACCCGGACGCACGTACGGCGGCCCCGACTCCTGGCCTCCGCCCTCGCGGTCCTGACCACCCTCGCGACGACGGTCGCGCTCACCGGGCAAGGGCATGCTGCTGCTCCGCCGCCACCGCCGCGGGTGGGCCTTGTCTGCACTCCGGGAACCGGCAGCGACGCCACCCACCCGATCTACAACCTGACCACGAAGACCGGCTACATCAGCCTGCCCGACGGCAACACGGCGTTCATGTGGGGCTACTCCAGCGGCTTCGACGCCTTCCAGCACCCCGGTCCGGTGCTGTGCGTGAACGAGGGCGACACGGTGACGGTGATCCTGCACAACACCCTGCCGGTCGCGGCCTCCATCGACTTCCCCGGACAGCATGGGGTGACCGCCGACGGTCTGCCGGCCCGACCGGTCCGCAATGCGAGCGGCCGGATCACCTCACTGACCGACACCGCTGCGGCGACCGACGGCACGGTCACCTACAGCTTCAATGCCGACCACCCGGGGACCTTCATCTACGAGTCGGGCACCGATCCCGAGACGCAGGTGCGGATGGGACTCTTCGGAGCCCTGATCGTGCGCCCGGCCTCCGGCCCGGATCACGCCTACAACGAGTCCACCGCGTCCCCGAACAGGAACCGGTACACGCCCGGGGAGGAGTTCCTGGTCCTGCTCTCGGAGATCGACCCCTACCAACACCGGGCGGTCGAGCAGGGCAAGAACTTCAACATCAACAACTACAAGCCGCGTTACTGGCTCATCAACGGACGCGGCTTCCCCGACAGCATCGCCGACAACGGCGCGTCGTGGCTCCCGAGCCAGCCCTACGGCGCACTGGCGCAGATCCACGAGTGGAACACCACGACACACCCGTACCCCGGCCTCGCGCGCTACATCAATGTGGGCAGCGAGGACTACCCGTTCCACCCCCACGGCAACAACGGCTTGGTGGTCGGGCGCGACGGGCAGCCGCTGGCCAGCGGATCAGGGGACGACCTCTCGATGGAGAAGTTCTCGATCAACATCGGCCCCGGCCAGACCTGGGACGTGTTGTTCAAGTGGTACGACGCCGAGGACTACAGCGCGGCGAACCCGGTGCCCGTGGAGGTGCCCAACCTCGCCAACTCGGTGATCGGCACCTTCTACGCCGGCAGCCCCTACCTCGGGACCAAGAACGCGCTGCCCACCGGCACGGCTTCCCTCAACCAGTGCGGCGAGTACTACGTCATCGCGCACAACCACGCGCTCTACCAGATCACCTCCTGGGGGGCGACGATGACCGGCCCGATCACCTACATGCGGATCGACCCGCCCGAGCCCAACAACTGCGGATGAGAGAGACGGGCAAAGCCATGACGACTCGACGAGCACTCCCCAGGACCCTGCGGTTGCTGGCCATCGCCGGCACCTCCACGGCCCTCTCGGTGGCCGGCCTGGCCGCCCTCACGGCGGTCCCCGCGCAGGCGGCTTCGCCGAGCCTCGACCTCTGGGCCGAAACCGGCAGCGTGGTCATGCCGAACGGGCAGTCGGTCACGGTGTGGGGCTACCAGGACCACGACGCCGCCGCGGCCCGTCCCGGCGGGCCGACCCTCCGGGTGACCGCCGGTGACGAGGTCACGATCACCCTGCACAACCGGGTCGGCGAGCGCACCGGCCTGCTGGTGCAGGGACAGCCGATGGTGCCGGACCTGACCGGCATCGCCGCCGGTGACCAGACGTCGTACACCTTCACCGCGGACCTGCCCGGCACCTTCCTCTACGAGGCGGCGCCGCTGCCGAACGCGCAGCACCAGACCGCGATGGGCCTGTACGGCGCGCTGGTCGTGGACCCGCCGACGCCGCAGCAGGCCTACGGCTCGGCCGACACGTCGTACGACGCCGACGACGTCCTGCTGCTCGGCGAGCTCGACCCGGCGCTGAACAACGCCGCCGACCCGACGGCCTTCGACATGCGCACCTACAAGCCGCGCTTCTTCCTGGTCAACGGCCACGCCTACCCCGACACCACGAGCCTCGCGGCGGCAGGCACGAGCACCCACCTGCTGCGCTACGTCAACGCCGGCCTGAGCTACCACTCGATGGGCGTCCTGGGCGCCACGCAGACGATGATCGCGCTCGACGGTGCACCCCTGCGCGACGCGCGGCACTACGTCGCCGAGACCATCGGGCCGGGCCAGACGGCGGACGCGCTGGTGCAGGTGCCCGCGGCCGCCACCGTGGACACCTACCTCGCCGTCTACGACACCAGCCTCGGTCTCCACAACAGCAACGACGCGGGGGTCGGCGGCATGCTGACCACGATCCAGGTGGCCGGCGTGAGCACACCAGGCGACTCCACCGGACCCGTCGTGCGCGTCGCCGCTGTCACCGACGACGTGCTGACCGCCACCGCCGACGACGGCAACGGGCACGGAGGCTCGAGCGTCCAGTCGGTCGAGTACTACCTCGACGACACCCAGGGTGCCCCCGTCGCGATGGATGCGAAGGACGGCGCCTTCGACCAGGTCAGCGAGGACGTCCGCGCCCCCGCCGCGGTCGGGAGCGGCGACCACGTGCTCTACGTGCGCGGACGTGACGCCGCGAACAACTGGGGTCCGTTCACCTCGGTGCTGGTCTCCGGAGCGGACCAGGGTGGTCCCGCCACGCGCGAGCCGCAGCTGAAGCCCAACCTGGTGAAGGGCACCAACACCTCACCAGTCGAGCTGAACGCCACCGCCGACGACACCGCCTCGGGGAACTCCCCGGTCACCGCCGCCGAGTACTTCGTCGACACGTTGGGCACGGACGGCAACGGCAACGCGATGACCGTCAGCCCGGCGTCGTCGGTTGCCTCGCTCGATGCCACGATCCCGCCGGCGGCACTCGACGCCCTCTCCGAGGGGTCGCACCCGGTCTTCATCCACGCGCAGGACAGCCAGGGCAACTGGGGCGAGGCCGTCACGGTGAACCTCACCGTCGACGAGACCGGCCCGTTGACGACCGGGCTCTCGGCGAGCCCGACACCGAACAACGGGACGCTGCCCTACAACTCGTCAGTGCCGGGAGTCCGGGTGATCGCAACCACGATGACCGACCCGATCAGCAGCGGGGTCAACACCCCGATCGCCGACGCCGAGGCCTTCCTCGACACCACGGGAGCCAACGGCACCGGGATCCGGCTCACTCCCAGCAACGGTGTGTTCTCGACGACCACCGAGGGCGGCTACACCGACATCCCGCTCTCGACAGTGGCTGCGCTCTCCAACGGCGACCACACGATCTCGGTGCACGCCAAGGACGCGGCCGGCAACTGGGGTCCGTTCACGACCACCACGCTGACCGTCGACCGGACCCGACCCACGCTGGGCGGGGTGTCGGTGTCGCCGAACCCGACCCTGGGCGCCACCACGGTGACGCTGTCGGCCAGCGCGACCGACCCGGCACCCTCACCGACGGGCATCCGTCGTGCCGAGTGGTGGCGTGGCACCGACCCCGGTCTCGGGAAGGCGAACGCGATGACGTTGACCGGCTCCGGCTCGACGGCCACCCTGTCGGCGACGATCGACGTGTCCGACTTCGGTGACGGCACGTCCCCGCTCCGGCTGCGGGTCCAGGACCTCGCGGGCAACTGGAGCGCGGTCTCGAGCATCGATCTCGCGGTGCGGTCGCCGCTGTTCTACTCCACGCTGGGCAACAGCAACCCGCCCGGTGTGGGAGGCACGGCCGACGACTCAGATCTCTACCGGTGGAGCGGGACGGCCCACACCAGGTCGCTCGACCTCTCGACCGCGCCGTACGGCGTCCCTGCGAGCGCCAACGTGGACGGCTTGACCCGCGTCGACGGATCACACTTCTACCTGTCGTTCGCCGGTGACACGACGCTGCCAGGTCTGGGAGCGGTGCAGGACGAGGACGTCGTCTATTGGGACGGCAGCGGATGGTCGGTGTACTTCAACGGCACGGCGCACGGCCTGACCAGCGGCAACCTCGACCTGGACGCGATCAGCGTGAAGGGCTCGACGCTGTACTTCTCCACGCTCGGCAACACCAGTCCACCCGGAGTGGGCGGGACGGCCGACGACGCCGACATCTACAGCTGGAACGGCTCGAGCTACGCGCGGGTCTGGGACGCCTCGGCCAACGGGCTGCCGGCCGCGGCCAACGTCGA
>JAWWPM010000134.1:0-2983 GCA_033854915.1 Nocardioidaceae bacterium | reverse complement strand
ACGCCGCCGCCGATGCCGCGGTGGCGATCTCGCTGGCAGGCACGCTCTTCTTCCAGATCCCCACCGGGGAGGCCCGGGGCCAGGTCTCGCTGTTCCTGGGCCTGACCATGCTGCCCTTCGCCATCGTTGCGCCCCTGATCGGGCCGCTGCTCGACCGCTTCAGCCACGGCCGGCGCTGGGCGATCGGCGCCACCATGGCGGTGCGTGCGTTCCTGGTCTGGGTGCTCGCCAGCTCGGTGACGTCGTCGTCGGTCTGGCTGTTCCCGGCGGCGCTCGGAGTGCTGATCGCCTCCAAGGCCTACAACGTGACGCGGGCCGCCGCCGTACCGCGGCTCCTGCCGGAGGACCTCTCCCTGGTCACCGCCAACGCACGGACCTCGATGGCCGGCATCGTCGGCGTCGCGGTGTCGGCGCCGATCGCCGCGGCGGCCTCGGCGATCGGGCCGGAGTGGTCGCTGCGCTACGCCTTCGTGGTCTTCGTGGTCGCCACCGTGCTGGCGATCCGGCTACCGGCGCGGGTCGATTCCAGCCAGGGAGAGGACCCGATCGGCTTCCTCAGCGGCGCCGCGGCCGAGGAGGCTGCCCCCCGGGCGCAGGGCACGATGCCCGCCACACAGGCGCGGCGCGGCAAGGTCCGGATCCCGCCCAGCATGGCGTTCGCACTCCGGGCCAACTGCGGCCCGCGCTGGCTCTCGGGCTTCCTGACGCTCTTCATGGCGTTCCTCCTACGGGTGCACCCGATCGCCGGGCACTCCCCGAAGTTCCTCCTGGCCGCGATCATCGGCGGGGCCGGGGTGGGCAACGTGCTCGGCCTCGGTCTCGGGTCGGTGCTGAAGAACGTGCATCCCAAGATCACCCTGGTGCTGTGCCTGCTCGCCGACGCGGCCGCCGTCACCCTGGCCGCGCTCTTCTACGGCCTGCTGCCGCTCGTCGTGCTGGGCTTCACCGCCGGACTGACCCAGAGCCTGGCCAAGCTGTCACTGGACGCCACGATCCAGCGCGACGTCCCCGAAAGCGTGCAGACCAGTGCCTTCGCGCGCAGCGACACCACGCTCCAGCTGGCCTGGGTGATCGGTGGCTTCGTCGGCATCGCACTGCCGCTCCAGCCCCGACTGGGCCTGATCGTGGCCGCGGTCGTGCTGGTGGCGTGGTCGCTGTTCGTGCTGGCCAACCCCGGACGCCGTACGCCCGCCCGGCCGGTCGCCGCGACCGCTACCTGACCGGCGGCACCTCGAAGCAGCTCAGAGCTCGAGCTCGTCGGCGAGGGCGCGCAGGAGCTTGGCGGTGGGCCGCGCGGACTTGGACTCCGGGTAACGGCCGTGCCGGTAGGACTCACCCACGCTGTCGAGCAGGCGGATCAGATCCTCGACGATCGTGGCCATCTCCTCGGGCTTCTTGCGCTTCGAGTGCGACTGGTTGCGGACCACGGACGCGGGCGCGTCGAGCACCTTGACCTGGAGCGCCTGGTCGCCACGGCGTCCCTGGGCGATGCCGAACTCCACCCGGGTGCCGGCCTTGAGGTTGGCGGTGCCTTCGGGCAGCGCGTCGGAGTGCACGTAGACATCGGGCCCGTCGTCCTGCGACAGGAACCCGAAACCCTTCTCCGTGTCGAACCACTTCACCTTGCCACTGGGCACGATCATCCCTCTTCTACAACAGCAGCGGCCGGGTCACTTGCCCGGCCGACTCCCCAGCCTAGGCGGGCGTGCGGCAGGGACACCAACCGATTCACCCCGCAGGGTGTCCCAAGGGTGAGCCTTGGACTCCGAGGGGGGCGCCTGTCATCCTTGGCGGCTCACCGTGGTCCGTCGGGGCCGCGGACCGGAGGGGAGACCCGTGACAGCGTGGGAGCGGCCGACCGTGCGGCGCGAGCGCCGGGGCTCCCGCCTGCTCGTCGCTGGCCTGGCCACCGCGACCGCGGTGCTGGGCGTGACCGCGTCGACGCCGGCCACGGCCCAGGCACACGGCGATCGTCCCGCGCTCTACCTGGTCACCCTCACCGGGTCCGGCACCGCGGGTCGCCACACAGCACCCCCGAACGCACCGCAGGAGGGCCGCGCCGCCCAGGTGCTGCGCCAGGATCTCGTGCTCGACCAGGTGGGGGCGCCGGAGCCGGTGTACCGGTGGACCACCGCCCTCGACGGCTTCGCCGTACGGCTCGACGCGACGCAGGCCGCCGTCCTGGCGCTCAGCAGCGACGTCGCCCTGGTCGAGCGGGACGACGTACGCCCTCTCACCGGGCTCGATCGCCGACCCGGCGCCGGCACCTCGACGCGATCCGTCCCCGGCGGCGGCCGCGGCCAGGTGATCGGCTTCGTCGACTCCGGCCTGTGGCCGCACAGCGCGGCGTTCGCCGAGAGCCCGGGGATGCGCCGGCAGCCCGCGGGCTTCCGTGGCGTGTGCCGGACCGGTGAGGGCTGGCGGCGCAGCACCTGCGACGGCAAGGTCGTGGGCGCGCGGTACTTCGTGCGCGGCTTCGGTGCCGGCCGGATCGCCAGCAGCGCCCGCCTCTCCCCCGTCGACGACGACGGCCACGGCACCCTCTCGGCCTCGATCGCCGCAGGTGACGGCGGCGTCACCGTGGCGGTGCCCGGCGTCCCGCACCACCTGACCAGCGGGGTGGCGCCCAGGGCCAGGGTCGCCGTCTACAAGGCGTGCTGGCAGGCGCCCGACCCCGCCCACGACGGCTGCTCGACCGCCGACCTGGTCACCGCGATCGACCGGGCGACCCGAGACGGCGTCGACGTGCTCGACCTGCCGGTGGCCGGCCCGGACCGGATCGACACCGTCGAGCGTGCCCTGCTCGGCGCGGCCGAGTCCGGCACCGTGGTCGTGGCCTCGGCCGGCAACGGCCGGGCGCACGCCGCCCACCCGTCCCCGTGGGTGACCACGGTCGGCGCGACCACGGGCACCCAGAGTCGCGGCAGTGTGACCCTCAGCGGAGGCCCGCGGCTCGTCGGCGCGATGTCATCGGGACAGCGCC
>JAWWPM010000133.1:0-5436 GCA_033854915.1 Nocardioidaceae bacterium | reverse complement strand
GGACGCCTGCGCCCGGTCCGCACACATCGCCTTCAGCCCCCCAGCGATGGTCCGACCTCCCGTCGGACCCGATCCTCTGGGAGGATCATCGGATGACTGCGATGCAGCAGGGACCTCCGGGACCCGGCCCCGCAGAGGACACCGACCGGGCCGCGGCACTCCTCCGGCACGCCCAGCGGGTGGCCGACGAGCTGCAGTCGAGGGCCGAGGAAGAGGCCCGCCAGCAGACCGCGGAGGCCGGCCGCCTGCGCGAGGAGGCCGACCGGCTGCACGCCGACGCGACCCGCGCCCACGATCTGGCCCGGAAGGTGCTGGACGACAGCTCCACCGACGCCCAGCAGATCGTCTCCGACGCCGGAGACCAGGCGCGGCTCCTCATGGAGGCCGCCCAGACCCACCACGACCAGATCCTGGCCGAGGGCGAGAGCAGCGCCGACGAGCGGCTGCGGGCGGCCGAGCAGTCGCTGCACGACGCCCGGGCTGAGTCGGAGCGCCTGCGCACCGACGCGCGCGACCACGCCGAGGCACTCGTCACGGCGGCCCGCGCCCAGGCAGACCAGCAGGACTCCGAGACCCGCGACCTCGTCGAGACCCGGGTCGCCGACGCGCAGGCCCAGGGGGAGAAGCTGCTGGCCACGGCTCAGGCCGAGGCGGTTGCACTCCGAGAGGCGGCCGACCGCGAGGCACTCGAGGCGCGTGCGGCGGCCGGCGCAGCCGCCGAGCAGACCCGGCAGGAGGCCGAGCAGGTCCTGTCCGATGCCCAGGCACAGGCCGGCGAGCTCCTCGCCGCCGCCCAGGACGAAGCCCGCCGCGAGCTGGCCGCGGCCGCGGAGCAGACCACCTGGACCCAGCAGACGGTCCGGTCGCTGCTCGAGACCGCCGAGCTCGAGGCCGACCGGATCCGCCGGATCGGGCACCGAGAGTCCGGCGTGCGGATGCAGCGCGCGCGTCAGGAGATCGGCGAGATCTCGGCCCGGCTGCGCGACAAGCTGGCCGGCGAGAGCGAGGCCGCCCGCCTCGACGCCGACGACGTACGCCGCTCCGCCACGCAGGCACGGGAGAGCGCCGAGCAGGAGGCCGAGGGCGCCCGGAAGCTGGGCGAGACCGACGCCGCCCGGCTCCGCGAGGGCGCCGAGGACGCCGCGGCCCAGCTCGAGGAGCGGGCTCGGCACCGCCTGGCCGAGGCCGAGAGCGGAGCCCGCACGCTGCGCCAGCAGGTCGCCGAGGAGGTCCTCCACAAGCAGCACACCGCAGACGACGAGCTACGGCGTGCCCGGGCCGAGGGCGCACAGCTGGTCGCCGAGGCCCGCGCCGAGGCCGACGAGATGCGCGCACAGGCTCGTCGTACCCTCGAGGACGCCCGCGCGGAGATCGCGCTGCTCGCCCGCCGCCGCGACGGAATCACCGCCGAGCTCGGCCAGCTGTCCGGAGTGATCCAGGCGCTGGCCGTCCCCACCCACAACACCACCCAACCCCCACCCCCACAGGATCCTGAGCCGTGACCGAGTCAACCGAGTTCCGTACCGTCCTCCGGGGTTACGACCCCGCCGAGGTGGACCACCGCATCGACGAGCTGAGCGCGGCGGTGACCACCCTGACCCAGCAGCGCGACGGGCTGGCGTCCCGCGTCGAGGAGCTGCACACCGCCAGCACCTCGACCGCCGAGCCCCCGAGCTATGAGCACCTGGGTGCCCGCGTCGGCGAGATCCTCTCGCTCGCGGACGCCGAGGCCGCCGAGCTCCGGGGCAAGGTCCAGGAAGAGGCCGACACCCACCGCAGCGACGCCGAGCAGTACGCCACGTCCGTCCGGGAGGAAGCCGACCGCTACACCTCCAACGCCCGCAGCGAGGCCGAGGCCCAGGCCGCGCGCATCGTCGAGGAGGCCCGCAAGGCCGCCGACGAGCACCGTGACGGCGCCGAGCGCGCCGCCTCGGTGCGGTTGCAGGAGGCCGAGGCGGTCTACGAGGAGCAGCGGGCCCGCGCGGCGAAGGCGGCCGCGGACTTCGAGACCACCCTGGCCGGGCGCCGACAGGCTGCCGAGGACGAGTTCACCCAGAAGATGGCCGCCGCTCAGGCCCGTCTCGACGAGGCCAGCGAGTTCGCCGACCGCACCCGCAGCGAGGGCGAGACCGCCCGCGCCCAGGCGGCCAAGGAGTCCGCCCGGCTCGCGGAGGAGGCCCGCGAGAAGGCCGAACAGATCGTGGCCGAGGCGAAGGCGTCCGCCGAACGCATCCGCGCCGACACCGACCGCGAGCTCGCCGCCGCCACCCAGCGCCGCGACAGCATCAACGCCCAGCTCGCCAACGTGCGCCAGATGCTGGCCACCCTGACCGGCACCGCGCCGTTCTCGCTGACCGGCTTCGGAGACGCCGAGGAGGCGTGGGCGGAGCCGGACTCGCACTCGGGCGAGGCCGACGACGCCGACGTCGTGGCCGAGGCCGACACCGACACCGAGACCCCCGACGTGGAGGCGGACGCCCCCTCCGACGAGGAGTCACTGGCCCACCGCAGCTGAGCACAGCATGCCGACGCGGATCTGAGGCCCGATCTACGTCAGATGCCTGATCCGCGGGCCGCTTCTTAGCGCGAACGTTGGGGACACCCAACCAGCCGAGGAGCCAGCCATGAACACCTTCGCCAACAACATCGACGCCTGCCAGACCCTGGCGCGCCACACCATCGACGACCGGGTTCGCGACGCCGAGCGTCGCCACCAGGTGCGGGCCTTGCGCGCCGAGCGTCGGGCGGCCCGCCGCGCCGCCCGGTCGTCGTACGACGAGTCCGTGCGCCGCCTGCCCGTGTGGGCGTTCCGCTTCGTCCACCCGGTGCACTGAGCACCACCCCGCACGCGCCACTCTCGGTCGGGGGGCTCGGGCGGGTCGTCGCTTCGTCGAGGGCCCGCCCGTTCCGGCCCCACTCTTCTCTTACGACGGCCGTGGGGGCAGGCTGGTGACATGCCTTTGAAGCCCACCACCGTCGTCCTCTTCGGCGCCACCGGCGACCTGTCCCGACGCAAGCTGCTGCCCGGCCTGCTGCACCTGTTCCAGACGGGGCTGATGCGCGACGTCCAGGTGGTCGGCACGTCGCTCGAGGAGCACGACCGCGACTCCTTCATCGAGTTCGCCCACCAGGCCGTGCTCGAGTTCGCGGGTGACGACGGCGACACCGACGGCTGGTCGGAGTTCGCCAAGCTCCTGCACTGGGCCCCCGGTGACGGTGGGCCCCAGGGGCTGCGGCGCTGCATCGAGGAGGCCGAGGGTGAGCGCACCGCGGAGTTCGACCGGCTGCACTACCTCAGCGTGCCGCCCAAGGCCGCGCTCGCGGTCGTCCACGAGCTCAAGGAGGCGGGCCTGGTCAAGCGCAGCCGGATCATCATGGAGAAGCCCTTCGGCACCGACCTCGCCAGCGCGAAGAAGCTCAACGCCGAGCTGCACCAGGTCTTCAAGGAGGACCAGATCTTCCGGATCGACCACTTCCTGGGCAAGGAGGCGGCCCAGAACATCCTGGCCTTCCGGTTCGCCAACGGGCTGTTCGAGCCGATCTGGCACCGCAACCATGTGGACCACGTGCAGATCGACGTCCCCGAAGAGCTCGGCCTCGAGCAGCGGGCGTCCTTCTACGAGAGCACCGGCGCCTACCGCGACATGGTCGTCACCCACCTGTTCCAGGTGCTGGCCTTCACCGCGATGGAACCCCCGACGGCGCTCGAGCCCTACGCCATCAGCGAGGAGAAGAACAAGGTCTTCCGCTCGATGTCCGCGATCGAGCCGACCGACGTGGTCCGCGGTCAGTACGTCGGGTACCGCGACATCGACGGCGTCGCCCACGACTCCGAGACCGAGACGTTCGTCGCGCTGAAGTGCTACATCGACAACTGGCGCTGGGCGGGCGTGCCCTTCTACCTGCGCACCGGCAAGCGCCTGGCCGAGGGCGCCAGGATCATCTCGATCGCGTTCCGCGAGCCGCCGCGCTCGATGTTCCCGCCCGGCTCCGGTGTCGGCGACCACGGTCCCGACCACCTGACCTTCGACCTGGCCGACCAGGCGAAGATGTCGCTGTCGTTCTACGGCAAGCAACCCGGCCCCGGCATGAAGCTGGACAAGCTGTCCATGCAGTTCGCCATGCACGACACCGGCTGGGCCGGCGCGGTGCTCGAGGCCTACGAGCGGCTGATCTACGACGCCGCGCGCGGCGACCGCACCCTCTTCACGAGCGCCGAGGGCATCGAGCGGCTCTGGGAGCTCTCGACGCCGCTGCTGGAGAACCCCCCGATCGTGCGGCCCTACGCCCAGGGCTCCTGGGGGCCCAACCAGATCCACCAGCTGATCGCGCCGTTCGCCTGGCGGCTGCCGTTCGAGCGCCAGTGGCGCAACCCCAACGAGGTGGGCTTCTGACCGGCCGGGCTACGACCCGGTGATCTGGGCGGCCAGCCTCGTGGCCTGTGCCTTGGTGTAGTTGCCGGTGATCGCGAGGTGACCCGAGCCGAAGTGGGAGTCGATGATCACCGAGGTGAGCACGCTCCCGCCGAAGCAGAAGGCCAGCTCCGTGCCCGTCATCGACGCCGCCTTGCTGTCGAGCGTCGCCGCGGCCGTCGGGTCGAGGGTGAGCCGGAGGAAGTAGAGGTTCTGGTGGCCGATCTGCGAGATGTCGGCCTTGGTGACGTCGCCGGACACGATCGGGGCCTGCAGCAGGAACACCGTCTTGCCGGCGTCGCACTCCATCAACATGCCCTGCAGGTCGGTCGGCTTCATCGGGCACGACTGCGTCGACATCGCGTCGACGAGGTCCTTGGGGACCTGCGGGCCCAAGGCGACGCCGGTCGCGTAGCGCGCATAGACGGGCCGCAGCTCGAGGGAGGTGCTGCTGGTCGTCGTACCACCGGACGCCGGGGTCGAGCCGCCGTCGGCGCCCGGGCCGGAGCTGGAGCCGGAGCCGGAGCCGCAGGCTGAGACGACGGCGGACAGGGACGCCAGGAGGACCAGCGGAGCGAGGGTTCGCAGGAGTCGCACGGCCCCCATCTAACAGGGTCACGGCAACCGATCCGGGTGTGGTCGCGGCGGGCGCGGAATAAGTTGCGCAATCGTGTTGTCGGCCCTCTATGACCGTTTCCGGCATTTCCGTCCCGAACGTGACTCTCAACGACCAGCGCACGATCCCGCAGCTCGGGTTCGGCGTCTTCCAGGTGCCCCCGAAGCAGACGCAGGCGACCGTGGAGACCGCCCTGGAGGTCGGCTACCGCCACATCGACACCGCCCAGATGTACGGCAACGAGGCCGAGGTGGGGTCGGCCTTGGCCGCGGCGGGCATCCCGCGCGAGGAGCTGTGGATCACCACCAAGCTCAACAACGGGTTCCACCGGCCCGATGACGCCCGGCGTACGTTCGCCGAGTCGCTCGACCGGCTGGGGCTCGACCAGGTCGACCTGTTCCTGATCCA
>JAWWPM010000132.1:0-2921 GCA_033854915.1 Nocardioidaceae bacterium | reverse complement strand
TGTGCACCGACCAGCGCACGATCCCCGCCTTGTCGACGACGAACGACGACCGGGTGGCGATGCCCTTCTCCGCATCGAACACGCCGTACGCGGAGGCCACGGCACCGTGCGGCCAGAAGTCGCTGAGCAGCGGGAAGTTCAGTCCGTCGGTGTCGGCGAAGACCCGCAGCGAGTAGGTCGGGTCGCAGGAGATCGCGAGCACCTCGCTGCCGAAGGTCATGAACTCGGCCAGCCGGTCGCGGATGCCGGACATCTCGCCGGTGCAGACGTTGGAGAACGCCCACGGGAAGAAGACCAGGGCCACCGACTTGTGACCGGCGTACGACGACAGCCGGACGTCTTGCCCGAACTGGTCGCGCAGGCAGAAGTCGGGCGCCGGGCTCCCCACCGGCGGGCCGGCGGAGGGGGCATCAGTCGTGTTCAGCGAGCTCACGCTTCAAGATCTTGCCAGTTGCGTTGCGAGGGAGCTCATCGAGGAACACGATCTCGCGCGGCACCTTGTAGCGGGCGAGGTTCTGCTTGACCCAGTCCTTGAGCTCGTCCTCGCTCGGTCGCGGTCTCCCGAGGACCACGAACGCCTTCAGGCGGGTGCCGAACTGGTCGTCGTCGACCCCGATCGCGGCGACCTCGACCACGCCCTCGTGGCGGGACAGGCAGTCCTCGATCTCCTTGGGGAAGACGTTCTCACCGCCGGACACGATCATCTCGTCGTCGCGGCCCTCGACGTAGAGCCGGCCCTGCGCGTCGAACCGGCCGACGTCGCCCGACGACATCAGGCCGTCGATGACCTCCTTCGTCTCGCCGCCGGTGTAGCCCTCGAAGAGCATCCCGTTGCCGACGAAGATCCGCCCGGGCTCGCCCCGCTCCACCTCGTGGCCGTGCTCGTCGAGAATCCTCACGACCGTGGCCCACGGTGGCTTGCCGGCCGAGGTCGGCGCCGCCCGCAGGTCCTCGGGGGTGGCGATCGAGGCGTAGGCCACCTCGGTCGAGCCGTAGATGTTGTAGAGGTTGTCGCCGAAGGTGTCCATCCACTCCAGCGCCAGGTCACCGGCCAGCGACGAGCCGGACGCTGCCGTCGCCTTGAGGGTCGGCAATGGATAACGCTCGAGGGTCTCCTGCGGCAGCGTGAGGATCCGCTGCAGCATCACCGGGATCACGACCAGCGAGTCGCACTGCTCGTCGGCGACGGTCTCCAGGCAGCCCTCGGGGTCGAACCTGCGGCGCAGCACCACGGTCGAGCCGAGCAGCATCGACAACGCCAGATGGGCGAACCCCCAGGTGTGGAACAGCGGCGCGGCGATGTGGGTGCGCCAGCCGTACTTGAGCGGGAGCCGCGACAGCAGGGACACCGCGGCACCGATGCCGGCCTCGCTCCGGGGGGCGCCCTTGGGCGTGCCGGTGGTGCCCGACGTGAGGATCACGATCCGGGCGTGGCGCTCGGGCGGATCGAGGTCGCCGTCGTCGTACGACATGACCAGCGACTCCAGGGTGTCGGCAGCGACCTCGCCGTCGACCCAGCCCAGCACCCGGGTCTCGATCGTGGCTTCCGCGAGCAGGTCGGTGAACTCCTCGTCATGGATGACCACGGTCGGGCCCTCGCGGTCGACCACGTCGACCAGCTGCGGACCCGCGAAGGCAGTGTTGAGCAGCAGGATGTCGGCCCCGAGCTTGGCGGTGGCGACGCAGGCCTCGACGAAGCCGCGGTGGTTGCGGCACATCACCGCGACGCTGTCGCCCTCGCCGACGCCACGCTCGGCCAGCCCGCGGGCCAGGGCATTGGTGCGCCGGTGCATCTCGTCGAAGGTCAGCGAGCCGCGCTCGTCGATCAGCCCGACCCGGTCGGGGTCGCGCACGGCCATCGCGACGAAGCCACCGGCCGGACCGGTCCCCCAGGCCCGCAGCGTCTTGCCCAGGGCGGCCAGCACCGACGGCGGGTAGGCCCGGATCAGGCCGGCGCCGCCGAGCACGCGGGCGCCGGTGCCGACCGAGGACGCCGCGCCCCAGGTACGGCGTACGAGCGGGTGGACCGGGAGACCCGTCACGCGGGCGTCTTCGGCGTGACCAGGCGCGTGGCGGTCCAGTCCTTGCTGACCGCGGCCGTGGTCGTCAGGGCCAGCCCGGCGATCGGAGCGGCCTCGGTGATGTCGGCGGGGTCGACGGCGCCCGGGCGTCCCACCTTGGGCGTGAGCAGCCAGATCGCACCGCCGCCGACGAGGTCGGTCAACGAGTCGACGAGGCCGTCCACCAGGTCGCCGTCCTCGTCGCGCCACCAGAGCACGACGGCCTCGACGACGTTGCCGTAGTCGCCGTCCACCATGTCGGAGTCGATGGCGTCCTCGATCGCGACGCGTAGCTCGTCATCGGTGTCGGAGTCCCAGCCGAGCTCCTGCACGACCATTCCGCCAGTGAGGCCCATCCGCGCGGCAGGACCCGCGGTGGCCCCCACAGTGGCCTCAGTGTTCGTGGAACCGCCACCAGCGGTGGGACACACGGGAATCCTCCAGACTCTGGGTCGGGAGCGAGGCTCGCTCCCGACATGGTGAACGTAGTCCACCGGACTACCTGCCGCGGCGCAACCCATTCCGAGGGGCGGGCCTACTGATGGGTAGATTCCACGCTCGTACGACGCGTGCAACGATGACAGGGTGAGTGAGACTTCTCCCCCCGACGAGACTCTGGTCGGAACCACCCAGACGGGTACTCCCGGTGCCGCCGAGCGGCTCGGGTTCAAGCCCGGGATGGTCATCCAGGAGCTCGGCTGGGACTCCGACTCCGACGACGAGCTTCGGGTCGCGATCGAGGACACCATCGACGCCGACATGGTCGACAGCGACTACGGCAACGTGGTCGACGCGGTCGTGCTCTGGTGGCGCGACGAGGACGGCGACCTGGTCGACGGGCTGGTCGACGCGCTGACCGAC
>JAWWPM010000131.1:0-3376 GCA_033854915.1 Nocardioidaceae bacterium | reverse complement strand
TCGAGGGCGACCACGTCGGTGAAGGTGCCGCCGGTGTCGATCCCGACCCGGATCCGGCGGCGCTGCTCCATGGGTCGATTCAAGCAGCACCGCGACGACCTGGGCACGGGCCGGTGCCAGACTCGCGACCATGAGGCTGGAGATCCGGGGACGTCACCTCCCGGGGGCGTCGTACGCCGGTCACGCCCGGATCGGCGTCGGCCTGCAGGTGCGCACCGAGCCGTACGCCGTGGTGCCGGGCGACGCCGCATCCGCACGCTGGGAGACCGAGCTGACCCTGGTCGACGGTGACCTACGCGGCCCGGCGGTGCAGGGCCGGCGCGGCGAACGCTTCGTCTACTTGACTTGGGGCGACCTGTCCGGCGGCGGCTTCGAGATGTTCCGGCGGGCCAAGCTGATGCTGTCCCGGGTGGACCCCACCGTGCTCGCGGATGCTGCGGCCGAGGGCCATCGACTCGTCGCCGAGGTCGTGCTCACCGACGACCGGGGCGGCCTCGCTGTGCCCGCGTCGACCCGCCCGCCGTGCGGTGGAGCGCCGCCGCGGACTAGGACGCAGCCCACATCGACGATGCATTCGGATTCCGATGTGTGGCCGGGAGTCGCCCACCGGCCACGGGCCGGTCAGAGCCCCGTGTGGTTGACGCCGTAGATCGCCTGCGCCTGGGTGAACTGGTCGCCGTAGGGGGACGACAGCTGCTCGATCAGCCCTGTGCGAGAGAAGTGCTGGTAGTCGAGGTAGTCCTTGGCGGCCTGGACGGCCTGCTCATTCCAATCCACGGAAATGTGGTTGACGGCGAAGACCGCGTCAGCCTGGGAGAAGCCGTCGCCGTACTTGGACGACAACTGACCAATGAGCCCGGCTCGCGAAAACGCCTGGTAGTCCAAGTAGTCATGGGCGGAGCCGATGGCTTGCTCCTGCGCCGTGGTGAAGGTCGGCGTGGGCTTGGCCACCGGCGTGGGCTGGGGCGTCGGCGTGGGCTGGGGCGTCGGCTCTTCGGATGTCTGCGACCTCGAATGTGGCGCCGAAGGAGTCGTCGCGGGCGTCTCGGTTGCCTGGGACTTGGAAGGGGTATCGACAGCTGTGGTGTTTGAGCCGTTGTCGGAGCCGCCACCTGATGCCGCAGTGATGATGAACAGCACAAGGACGGCCCCGACAACCCACCACCGCTTCTTCATGTACCAGGACTTGGAAGTCGATGGGGGCGGCGTCTGTGAGGGGAGTGCAGGACCACCCGTGCTATTCCCCTGGGAGTGCTCGGTCCAAGCGGCACCGTCCCACCAGCGCATGGTGCCTTGTGCATCGGGGTACCAGCCTGCTGGCGTTCCCGAGTTCCCGTTCCCCGATGTGTCAGTCATGAAGAGCACGCTAGGTCGGATGGCGCGGACGTTGTGTGGAACGAGGGCGTGCGTGACCAACGGGCCAACAGAAGGGACGAAGGTCCTGCCATGTCCACACCCCGCCGCGCTCGTCTGCCCGGCTCAACCAGTCGGGCGGCCGCTCCCTGCCGAAGCGGCGAAGGGTCTGGTCGATCTTCTCGACGTTCGCAGATCAGTCCCACGACCCGTGTGTGCGCCCGCAGCGGACGTCCTCATCTGCCGCGATGCCTTCGCTCACGCGAAACCCGCCAAGCTTGGATCAGCGACCCACCCCCCGCGATTGGTCACGAAGTGCCGGGGTTGGGCCCGTAGTTGTGTCGTTGGGGACCAATCGGCAGGTCGTGGCCGGTCGAGTACGTGCCATCGGCTCAGGTGTCGGTCGGCCGCTCGTTGTAGACGCCGGCGGGCTCCTGGCCACACAGGCGCTGGATCTCGGCCATCACCTGGTCGGTGATCTCGCGTCGCGCCTTGCCGGGGGGTACGCCGTCGTACCGGCCGCGCACGTCGACCGGCGCCCCGAACGCGACGGTGACCTTGACCCGCTTCGGCAGCCGGCTGCCGACCGGTTGCACCCGGTCGGTGCCGGTCAACCCGACCGGGACGATCGGCGCGCCGGAGGTCAGCGCCAGCTGCGCGACGCCGGTGCGGCCACGGTAGAGCCGTCCGTCGCGGGAGCGGGTGCCCTCGGGATAGATCCCGAAGGCCCCTCCGCCGGCGAGCACGCCGAGCGCGGTGTCGAGGCTGGCGAGCGCGGCCGCGGAGTCGTCGCGGTCGACCGGCAGGGCCCCGAGGGCTTCGTACCACGCCTTCGCGAGGCGCCCCTTGAGGCCGGGCTGCTCGAAGTAGTCGGACTTCGCCAGGAACGCCACCTGGCGCGGCACGATGATCGGGATCACGACACTGTCGATGAAGCTGAGGTGGTTGCTGGCCAGGATCACCGGCCCCGTCGACGGCACCTGCTCGAGACCGGTGACGGTCGGGCGCCAGACCGCCTTCGCCAGCGGCGGAACGACCGAGTGGAGCACGCCGTAGAGCACCCGACCATCTTGCCGCACTCTGCGAGCGCGTAGCCGGTGCGGGTCTCAGCGGTGCCAGACGTACGGCGTGGTGGTGGTGACGGCGACCAGCCCGGACCGCTCCAGGATCGGCCGCGACATGGCGCTGCAGTCGCTGTGGATGTAGCGCACGCCGTCGGCCAGGGCCGCTCGGGCGCGCGCGGCCGTCAGCGCCCGGTAGATCCCCTGGCCGCGCCACTCGGGCAGCGTCGAACCGCCCCAGACGCCGGCGAACTCGGTGCCCTCGACCCGGGCCAGGCGTCCGGAGCAGACCACCCGACCGTCGGCCTCGGCCACCCAGAACTGCTCCAGGCCCTGCATCCGGTCGAGGCGGTCGAGCATCTCTGCCCCCGATGGGCCGTCCCCGAAGATCCGGGCCGCGACCTCACTGGCCTCGATCACGAGAGCGTCCCGGTCGGGCAGCTGGTCGACGCGTCGCACGCTGACCCCGGCCGGGAGCTCGACGTCCACGGCCAGCCCGGTGGCCTCCCCGACCATGACCGTCTCGATCTCCTCGGCCTCCAAGCCGTGGGCCACCAGCCGTGGGCCGAGATCCGCGGGCCAGTCGTGGCCGCGGGTCTTCCACTCGAACTCCACGACCTGCGGAATGCCGGCGTAGAACGCCACGGTCTCCGCGATCAGGGCGTCGACGTCGTCGACCCCCTCGAGGCTGTCGTAGCTGACGAACCCGCTGGTCGGGAACACCCCCCGCCACAGCGGTCCGGACCGGTCCCAGCTCAACGAGCCGGCGACCTCCGCGGCTCCGCGCAGCTGGGCGTCGTACGCCGCGAGCAGGGTGGCGGTGTCGGTGCCGGTCTCAGGGGTCATCGTTCTCCTCGTCGTCACGTGGCCGACGCCCAGCATCGCCCTCCGCGTCGACCGGGTCCACTGGAATACCGATGGGCCGGAAATGGCTGAAGGGCCCTCATAGGTATGAGCTACAA
>JAWWPM010000130.1:0-7224 GCA_033854915.1 Nocardioidaceae bacterium | reverse complement strand
TCGGGAGCGGGCTGGTCGTTGTGCAGGTTCTGCGCGGCGGCGAAGTCCTCCAGCCAGGCCAGGCGCTGGGCCGAGTCGAGCCAGATGCCGCGCAGGAAGCCGAGCTCGCCGACCGCCGAGCCGACGTACGCCGAGAGTCGCCCGCCGGCGGTGAGCACCAGCACCACGGACCCGGCGCTCGCGTCGAGGCCGGAGGCCACCCAGGCCACGGCGGCGACGAAGGCGAGGGCGAAGAAGGTCCAGGCCGCGGCCGTCCAGGCGGCGGTGACCAGCTGGGTGACCCTGATCAGGGCGAAGAAGCGGCCCCAGGCCTGGCTGCGGCGCTCGACCAGGTCGCGCTGGTTGCCGGTGACCCGGATCTCCTTGCCGGGCGGCCCCGTGGTGGCGACCTGGAAGAGGTGTCGCCCCAGCCGCGCGTCGGAGGCGACCTTCTCCTCGGCACGCTTCTCGACCTTGGGCCGCCAGGCGGCCACGAGCAGCAGGGGTACGGCGGCGGGCAGGAGCAGCAGCAGCGCCGGGTGGATCGCGGCGAGCAGGATCGAGACGAAGACCAGCCGGATCAGCCAGCCGACCATGGTGAACATCGAGGCGAACAGGTGGTCCAGGGCGAAGACGCCCGTGCGGAGCACCGCGATCCGATCGAGGTAGGCGGGCCGCTCGTGGTGCTCCACGGTGGCGACCTCGGCCTGCAGCCGCGCGACGTGCCCCTGGAACATGATGTTGAGCCGGTCGCCCAGCCGCCGCATGGTTCGCGAGAGCGTCACCTGGAGTGCCCACATCAGGGTCGCCGACGCGGCCAGCCCGAACGCGCCGACGAGGAGGCGCGGACGGTCATGATGCACGAGCCCGTCCGTGACCAGCGCCAGCCACAGGGCCACGAGCGCGTCGGGCAGGGCCTGGAGCAGGGTCATCGCGAGCGAGGCGACGAGCAGGCGGGGCTCGGCGCGGTAGCCCAGCTTCACCACCCGGATCATCGACGGCACCGCCGCCGGCATCGGCCCGGCCGTGTCTCCGCTGTCGGCCGGCCTGAGGCGCTCGTCCTCAAAGAGACTCATGGACGACCTCCTCCCCGTGCTCGTCGAGCTCGACGAAGCGGCTGGCCTGGAGGTCGTACATCGTGTGGTAGCGCCCGCCCAGCTCCATCAGCGTGTCGTGGCTGCCGAGCTCGATCGCCCGGCCGTGCTCGACCACGCAGATCAGCTCGGCCTGCCGCACCGTGGAGAAGCGGTGAGAGACCAGGATCGTGGTCGTGTCGGAGGTCGACTCCAGCACCCGACGGAAGATCTCGGACTCGCCGCGCACGTCGAGCATCGCCGTCGGCTCGTCGAGGAGTACGACGTTCGCCCCGTCGCCGACCTTGGCGATCGCCCGCGCCAGCGCGACCCGCTGCCACTGGCCGCCGGACAGCTCGACCCCACCGGGGTAGCCCTTGGCCATCGGTGCGTCCAGCTCGGCGAGCCCGAGGGCACCGGCCCGCCGCAGGGCGTTCTCGACCCGGCCGCGGTCACCGCCGAGGGGCGAGACGTTGTCGGCCAGCGGGAGCTCGTAGCGCACGAAGTCCTGGAAGACCGCAGCCACGTGCGCCCGCCAGGCCGGCAGGTCGAGATCGCGCAGGTCGATGCCGTCGACCTCGATCGAGCCGGAGTCGGGGTCGTAGAGGCGGCACAACAGCTTGGCGATCGTGGTCTTGCCGGCGCCGTTCTGCCCGACGATCGCCAGCGAGACGCCTGCCGGGATCGTCAGGTCGAAGCCCTCGAGCACCGGGCGGCTGTCGCTCGGGTAGGTGAAGGTGACGTCGCGGAACCGGATCTCCGGGGAGCGCGAGAACGACACCGGGGCCGTGCTCCCAGGGGTGAGGGCACCCGACCGGGCCATCTCGGGCTCGAGGGCGAGGATCGCCATCACCGGCGCCGCGGCACCGTCGAGCGCCCAGCTCAGCCCGCCGAAGGCGATCGAGCTCGCCCCGAACGCCGCCCCGGCGTAGGTCACGACGGCCTGCAGCCCGAGCCGCCCGTCGTACCCCCGCTGCGCGAGGACCCAGAAGAGCAGGGCGTTGGCGGCCAGCACGATCAGCAGGGCACCTGCCAGGGAGCGCTCGCGCAGCCGGGTCGCGGTGTACTGCAGGTCGTGCAGCCGCAGCCGGTGGGCGGTGAACCGCTCGAGCAGCCAGGGCGACAGCCCGAACAGCCGGACCTCCTTGGCCGCGGCGGGCTCGGTCGCCAGGTCATAGGCGTACGACGTGTGGCGGCGGGCGGTCTTCACCTCGTCGGTGTTGCGGTCGCGCCAGACCCCGCTCTCGCGGAGCAGCCAGTGGGTCGACCCCCAGGCGGCGAGGAGCAGCAGCGGAGCCCACCACGCGAAGCCGAACAGCACCAGCGCGGAGACGACCCCGCCCAGCAGCAGCACCAGCCCCTGGGCGATGAAGTCGATGTTGAGGAACATCGGCGGTGCGGTCCAGCCCAGGTCGAAGTCGCGGGCGGTGGTCAGGTCGTTGGTGAGGTCGCCGCGCTCGAGGTGACCGATGCCGTCGGGGCCCAAGGTCGCGGCCATCAACCGGTCGTTGAGCACGCTGCTGAACCGGTGACCGGTCAGCGCTCCGACGACCTGGTGGACCGGCGGCCCGACCTGCGAGAGCACGAACGCGACCGCGAACACCATCAGCGGCACGGTCAGGTCGCCACCGGACTCGACCCGCCCGACCAGCAGCCCGGTGGTGATCGCCAGCCCGGCCGGGACCAGCGAGCGGACCACGAGCAGCAGCCACCACGCGGACGCGAGCCCGGGGACCGAGCGGGTCAGCGTCACGAAGAAGCGCGAGGCGGGGCGCCGACCGAGCGCAGCGAGGCCGAACCGGGACAGTCGAGAAGCCACGCGGTCACAGTAGGCGAACCCGCGGACACCTCTGGGTCAGTGCGTCTTCTTCCCTGCCCGCAGCCCGGCCACGGTCTTCTCGATCCGGGTCGCGCGGGTCTCGGGCTTCCTGGCCTCCTCGACCCAGCGCACCCACTCCTTGCGGTGCGTGTAGGACAGGGCGTCGTACGCCGTCCGGGCGGCGTCGTCCAGCGCCGACGCGAGGTCGGTCGGGAGCGCCACCTCGCGCGGAGCGGTGTCGAGCTCGATGTCGACGGCGATCGTCTCCCCGGCGGTGAGCCCGGCAGCCTCGCGGTGCTCGGCGCTGAGCGGCACCAGGAACCTGCCGCCCATCCGTACCGCGGTCGTGCGGTAGGTGTAGCCGTTGACCGTGATCGTCACCGGCGGCCGGTTGCCGCCGCCCAACGCGGCCACGACGTCGTCGGGCACCGGGATCCCGGTCGCGGTCTTGCCCCCGAGCTCGACCGTGCTCTCGAACCTCATGCCCCGATCCTGCCATCGAGCGATAGTCCGTGACGATCAGCAGGTGATCCAGCCCGATCGACCCGCTGATCGTCACGGACTATCGCGGTGGGTGCTCAGCTGAGGGCGTCGAGGCGCTCCTGGAGGTGGGTCCGCTCGGCGTCGTTGTCGCAGAGGGCCACCGCCCGCCCGAGCTCGACGCGAGCCTCGTCGGTGCGCCCGACCCGCGACAGCAGCTCGCCGCGGACCCCGGGCAGCCGGTGACCGACCAGCTCGAGCCCCTCGAGGGCGCGCAGGCCGGCCAGTGGTCCGTCGGCCTCGGCCAGGGCAACGGCGCGGTTGAGCCGCACGACGGGGGAGTCCGCGACCGCGACCAGCTCGTCGTACCGCGCGACGATGCGGGGCCAGTCGGTGGCGTCGGGGTGCGGGGCGATGGCGTGCTCGGCGGCGATCAGCGCCTGCAGGAGGTACGGCGTGCCGGGCGCGGTGACATGAGGGGTGAGCACCGCGAGCGCCTCGGTGATCTCGTCGTCGTGCCACCGGCCCCGGTCCTGGTCGGGCAGCAGCACCAGGCGCCCCGCGTCGACCCGCGCGTCGCGACGGGAGTGCTGCAGCAGCATCAGGGCGAGCAGGCCGTCGAGTTCGGCGCGACCAGGAAGCAGCTCGCGCAGCACGCGCCCGAGCCGCAGGGCCTCACCGGCCAGCTCGGGCCGCACCGGCTCGGAGCCCGACGGCGGGGCGTAGCCGGCGGTGAAGGCGAGGTAGGCGACGTCCGCGGCCCGGTCGACGCGGCGCTGGAGCTCGGCGCCGGTCGGCACCGCGAACGTCTCCTCGGCCAGGCTCTTGCGCGACCTGGTCAGGCGGGCCGCCATGGTCGGCGTCGGCACCAGGAACAGCCGGGCGATGTCGGAGGTGCTGATGCCGAGCACGAGTCGCAGGGTGAGGGCGGCCGCGTTCTCGCGGCTGAGCGACGGGTGGGCACAGAGCAGCACGAGCCGGAGGCGCTCGTCGCGCACCGGCTCGCCGCTGTCGGCCATCACCCGCTGTGCCTCCTCCTGCAGGTCGGCCTCGACCGCGAGCCGCGGCATCGCGCGGGCGGCCACGGCCTCGGCCCGGAGCCGGTCGAGGATCCGGCGGCGGGCCGCGGTGAGCAGCCACGCCGGCGGGTTGGTCGGTATGCCGTCGCGCGGCCAGGTGCGCGTAGCCGCCTCGAAGGCCTCGGCGAGGCCGTCCTCGGCCAGGTCGAGACGCCGGAACTGGGCGACCAGCAGTGCGGTCAGCCGCCCCCACTGCTCGCGCCAGGCGACGTCGAGCGCCGCGGCGACCGCGGGGTCACTCCCAGTCCCGGTCGCCCTCATAGCCCTCGATCTCGATCACGGGCCGCACCTCGACGGCGTACGACGTGGGCAGCAGGCGGCACAGGTCGAGCACCAGGTCGTGGGACTCGGCCTCGACCAGGTAGAAGCCACCGAGCTGCTCGACGCCCTCGGCGTAGGGACCCTCGGTGACGAGCGGCGCACCGTCGACGTGGCGCAGCGTGCGCCCGGCCGAGGCCTCCGCGAGCGCCTCACCGGCGAGCATCGTGGCCCGCTCGGCCACCGCCTTGTGGAACGCGGTGTGCGCGTCCATCACGACCTGTCGCTCCTCGGGGCTGGCGTTGTCCCAGTCACCCTGTGCCTCGGCCAACAGCACCAGATACTTCATCGCGGTTCCGTCCTCTCTGCGGGGAGTCTGTCACTGCGATGACGACCCGGCCCCGATGGAATCGACACGCGTCGACCTCCGTCGGGGCCGGGTCCGCGGCCCGCCGCCCGCTCAGCCCGGGAGCGGGAGCGTGGCCGGGCTCCGCTTGCCGTCGGCGCCGACCGCACGGACGCCGAACATCACGTTGTCCTTGGAGAAGCCCGGGATGGTGATGTGCCCGGACGTGTCGGCCGCGATGACGTGGGTCCACACCGGCTCGATCGTCGGGCGCCAGACGACCTCGTAGCGCGCGGCCATCGGGTCGACCGTCCACGTCAGCGTGGTGTCGTTGGTGAGCTGGGTGGTGTCGACCTTGACGTCGCGCGGCGTGCCGGGCGCGTTGGCAAGTGACCACAGGCCGGCGGCGTTGACCCGGGCGACCCCGGCGACGTAGTCGTAGTCGACGAACTGCGGCAGGTCGCCGAACTGCACGCCGTTCTCGACCCGCACGTCCTGGTGCTCGTGGTCGAAGTTCTCGTGCGGCTCGGTGAAGCGGACCGCCGGGTAGCCCTGCTGGAGGAACGACAGGCTGTCCCCGGCCCGCAGGAAGCGGTCGAGGCGGTAGATCAGCCGGACGTCCATGCCGGTGGCGTCGCGGGTCGCGACCTCGGTCAGGAAGCGGCCCAGCTCTCGGGGAGCGGTGTCGTTCTCGCCGTCGACCTGGATCAGCTTGAGGTCGTCGGACGTCGGCGGGCGCGAGATGCCCTGGGCGAAGAGCCGGACGCTACGCCGGTCGCGGGTGCCGTCGTCGGCGGTGCTCGAGCCGACGATGTCGTTGTTGAGCATCCCCTGGATGTCGGCGCCCGCGGCCTTGTACGTCGTGGCGGCGTGGTGGGAGCCGTAGAGGTTCTGCTCCTCACCGGCCACCGCCATGAAGACGATCGTGGCGGCCGGGTCGCGGGTGGCCATCACCCGCGCCAGCTCCATCGAGACCGCGACCCCCGACGCGTCGTCGTCGGCACCGGGGGCGTCGTCGACGCGGTTCATCACGTCGGTGACCCGCGAGTCGTAGTGGCCGGAGATGACGTACATCCGGCTGGGCTCCTGCGACCCCTTCAGGGTGGCGATCACGTTGCTGATCACCGTCGGGGTGTCGACCCGGACGCCGACGGGCTGGGTGTACGACTGGATCTCGACGGTCATCCGCCCGCCCGACGCCGCGGCGTATCCCTGGAGCTCGTGGAAGATCCAGTCGCGGGCCGCGCCGATGCCGCGGTCGGGGTCGGTCTGCGTCGAGAGCGTGTGGCGGGTGCCGAAGCCGACCAGGGTCTCGATGGTGTGCCGGATCCGGCGCGGGTCGACGTCGCCGAGGATGCCGCGCAGGGTGTGGTCCGCCGACTGCGGGCGGTTCAGGCGGCCGGGGCCGTCGGGCCACGGCGCGGGCTCGACCCCGCTCCGCGAGCCGCCGCCATCGGCATGTGCGGCTCCGGGCACGAGGACTCCTCCGGCGAGGGCGCCGGCGGCGACGGTGCCCGATGCGAGGAAGGTACGACGGCTCGCACCCGGGGCGCGAGCACTGGACTGGTGATGGTCATCCGAGACGGTCATCAGTCCTGTCTAGTACCCCCTGGCCCATGGTGACTAGGGGTACTACGACCAAAGGGCAGGTACGCCGCCGGTCACATGCCGCCGCGCTCGACGTAGGAACGCACCTCGATGCCGCCCTCGGCCGAGCTGATCCGGCCGACGCAGTTGAGCAGGTCGTCGAGGTCGTCGGTGTCGACGACGTAGAAGCCGGTCAGCTGCTCGGCGGTCTCGGCGTACGGGCCGTCGGTGACCGTCACGTCGTCGAGCGAGCCGCGCACGATCCGGGCCTGGCTGCTCGGGACCAGCTCGGCGCCCTCGACGAAGGTGTGGCCGCGCTCGGCCAGGAGCTTGGCGAACTCGGCGTGCGCGCCGAAGACCCGCTCCTTCTCCGCCTGGGGCAGTGCCTCCCACGTGGTCTCGTTGCCGGGGATCAGGACGACGTACTTGGCCATAACCGTTCCTCTCGGTGGTGGTGGTGCCGATGGTGTCACCGGGATGACGCGGACGGCACCGCCGAATCGACAGGCCCGCCTTCAGAGCCAGTCGAGGATGACCTTGCCGCACTCGCCGCGGCCGACGATCTCGAACGCCTCGTCGTACTGGTCGGCGGGCAGGCGGTGG
>JAWWPM010000129.1:0-6691 GCA_033854915.1 Nocardioidaceae bacterium | reverse complement strand
ACCAGGATCGCCAGCGCCAGCTCACCGCGCCCCTGCACCTCCCACGCGTCGGGGCGCTCGGTCGGGAGGATCCGCAGCGAGACGTTGCCGACGAGCTCGGTGTCGAGGCGGTCCTTGACCAGGCGGGCGGTCACCTTGCCGCCCTTGGTCCGGCCCACCAGCGGCGAGGTGTTGGTGCCGATCGTCATCGAGATCGCGGGCTCGTCGACGTGGATGAGCGGCAGCGCGACGGGGTTCTCCGGGTCGGCCAGGGTCTCGCCGATCGTGATCTCGGGGATGCCGGCGACGGCGACGATGTCGCCCGGGCCCGCGCTCTCGCCCGGCTTGCGCTCGAGACCCTCGGTCACGAGGAGCTCGGTGACCTTCACGTTCTTGGTGGTGCCGTCGCGCTTGATCCACGCGACGTTCTGACCCTTCTTGAGGTAGCCCTGGTGCACCCGCACCAGGGCCAGCCGGCCCAGGAACGGCGAGGCGTCGAGGTTGGTGACGTGCGCCTGCAGCGGCGCCCCCTCGTCGTACGTCGGTGCGGGGATCGTGTCGAGGATGGTGCGGAAGAGCGGCTCGAGGTCGGGGGAGTCGGGCATGCCGCCGTTCGCCGGCTTCTCGAGCGAGGCCCGGCCGGCCTTGGCGCTGGCGAAGACCACCGGGAAGTCGAGGGCGTCCTGGGAGTGGTGCTCGTCCAGGAGGTCCATGAACAGCTCGTAGGTCTCGTCGACGACCTCGCTGATCCGGGCGTCCGGGCGATCGACCTTGTTGACGACGAGGATCACCGGCAGGTCGGCGTTGAGCGCCTTGCGGAGCACGAAGCGGGTCTGTGGCAGCGGGCCCTCGCTGGCGTCGACCAGGAGCACGATCCCGTCGACCATGGACAGCCCGCGCTCGACCTCGCCACCGAAGTCGGCGTGGCCGGGGGTGTCGATGATGTTGATCGTCATGCCGTTCGCGTGGCCGGCCGCACTGGCGCCCTTGTAGTGGACGGCGGTGTTCTTGGCGAGGATCGTGATCCCCTTCTCGCGCTCCAGGTCGCCGGAGTCCATGATCCGCTCGGCGACACCGGCCTCCTCCTGGTGGGCGGTGAAGGCACCGGCCTGGTGGAGCATCGCGTCGACCAGCGTGGTCTTGCCGTGGTCGACGTGCGCGACGATCGCGACGTTGCGGAGATCGGAACGTGTGGCAGACATGGGTGTACGACGTCGCTTTCGCAGGCAGGGATTGACCCCTGATCGTATCGGCCCCACACATGCGAGCCCGCATCGTCGCGTCGTCCGGCGGCGCCACCCCATGTGGCCGTCCGGCGCGACGTGCGGGCCCCTCGCATCCGCGTCAGGAGACGCGGCGCAGCATCACTTCGCTCGCGAGGCGGACACGGAACCGGCGCTGCCGAGCCCACAGCGGGACGATCCGCCGCTCACGGCTCGCCATGTCGACGGTGAGCCGGATCCGGTTTCCCAAGCAGTCCTCGCAGTAACAGCCGTGGACACCATGGGGGGTGGTGGTGTTCATCGTGCCTCCTCACTGACTAAACGGTGCCCACCTCGCGGGCTGACGCCGACGATCGGTCACACGTGACTAGTCCCCTCGGACTGGCCCGTGGCGGGGCCACCACCTGGTCGGGCCATGGCATCGTCACCGCGCCTGCCGCGGCCGATCTCGTCGGTCTACCGGAGCCGAAACGGTCGGATCCGGAGGTGACCTTGTCGGCGTCAGCCCGCCGAGACCAGCTCGAAGGCTTGCCACATCGCGGCGTACCTTCCGCCGCGTGCGACCAGCGCGTCGTGGGTGCCCTCCTCGAGGACCCGGCCCTGGCCCAGCACCACGATCCGGTCGGCGGTTCGGGCGGTCTGGAGGCGGTGCGCGATCAGGATCGTCGTACGGCGTCCGGCCACCGCTGCCATCGCTGCCGACACCTTGGCCTCGGTCGCCAGGTCGAGGTTGGCGGTGGCCTCGTCGAGGAGCAGCACCGCGGGGTCGACCAGCTCGGCCCGGGCCAGGGCGATCAGCTGCCGCTGCCCCGACGACAGGGAGGCCCCGCGCTCGGAGATCGCGTGGTGGTAGCCGTCGTGGAGGGTGGCGATGAAGTCGTGGGCGCCGACGGACCTGGCCGCGGCCTCGACCTCCAGATCGCTGGCGCCGGGCCGGCCGTAGGCGATGTTGTCGCGGACCGTGCCGGTGAACAGGAACGACTCCTGGGGCACGTAGCCCAGCCGGCTCCGGAAGTCGTGCAGCCCGAGGGTGCGCAGGTCGTGGCCGTCGAGGGTGACCGAGCCGGAGTCGGGGTCGTAGAAGCGGGCCAGGAGCTTGAGCACCGTCGACTTGCCGGCACCGGTCTCGCCGACCAGCGCGACGGTCTCGAGGGGGGCGACCCGCAGGTCGAGCCCGCGCAGCGCCTCCGGCGGCCTGCGACGTACGACGTCGGGTGCGGGCAGCGCGGAGTCGGCCGGCCCCTTCGCGGTCTCGGTCGGCACCTCGGGCGCGGAGGGGTAGCGGAAGTGCACGTCGACCAGCGCGAGCTCGCCGCGCACCTGCCCGAGCGACACCGGCTGCTCGGGATCGGGGGTCAGGGTGTCCAGTCGCATCAGGTCGGAGATCCGGTTGACGGAGACCCGGGTCTGCTGCCAGGAGTCGAAGACCTGGGAGAGCTGCTGGATCGGTGAGAAGAACATGGTCAGGTAGAGGATGAACGCGATCAGCACGCCGGTGGTCAGCCGACCCTGCCCGATCAGGTGGGCGCCGACCCCGAGCACGATCACGTCGGCGATCGCGGACAGGAAGAGCACGAAGGGGAAGTAGGTCGCGATCGTCCGCTGGGCCATCAGGCGGGCGTCGAAGTAGCGCATCCCGAGCTCGTGGAACCGCCCGACGGTGGCGTCCTCGTGCACGAAGGCCTGCGCCTCGCGGATCCCCGACAGCGACTCCTGGAAGTCGGCGTTGACGACCGCGAGCGACTCGCGCACCACGTCGTACAACCGGTTGGTGACGCGACGGAACAGCACCGTCGCGACCGCCAACGGGATCACGACGGTGAGGGTCCAGAGCGCGAGCTCGAGGTCGAGCAGGAGCAGGGCGACCCCGACGCCGGCGAAGGTGACGAGGGAGACCAGCGCCGCCAGCAGGCCGTTCTCGATCAGGGTCTCGAACTGGTCGACGTCGGTGGTCATCCGGGTCATGATCCGGCCGGCCATCTCGCGCTCGTAGTAGTCGAGCGACAGGCGCTGGAGCTGGGCCCAGATCCGGATCCGGAGGCCGGCCATGATGCGTTCGCTGGTGCGGCCGGTCACGAACGTCTCGGCGATCTGGTCGACGAGGTCGACCAGCACGACCAGCGCGAACGCAGCCGAGACGGCGAACAGCACATGACCGGAGTCGACCGCCACGCCCTCGTCGATGCCCTTGTGCACCAGCCACGGCCCGAGCAGCGCGGCGACCGCGTCGATCACCACGAGCAGCAGGCCCAAGGCGAAGGACCAGCGGAACTGCCGCACCAGCCCACGCATCGAGAAGTGCGGGTCGGGCGCGGACTCCCGGGCCAGGTCGAGGGTGATGTGGTCGCGGATGGGTGGCAGCGCCTCGACCCGGGCCAGGAGCTCGGGCGTGGGTGCCAGCGACATCTGCCAGCCGCCGCCGCGCATGCCGGGGCCGAGGCCGGCGGACTGGGGCAGCTTGGACGCCCGGCGCTCGCCGGCCGCGCGGACGGCGTCCTCGCGGTTGCCCGACCGCCACGCCTCCGGGGTCACCTCGAGCTCGGTGAGGGTCTCGATGCTGTCACCGACCGACGCCGCGGCCTTCTCGTCGAGGCCGGTCAGCAGCTCGCGGTACGACGCGTTGCGGGCCATCAGGTCGTCGTGCGTGCCGTCGTCGGCAACCCGGCCGTCCTCGATCAGCACCACCCGGTCGGCGAGATGAAGGGTCGAGACCCGGTGCGCGACGATCAGCGAGGTGCGGCCCGCCAGCACCCGGCGCAGCCCGGTGAAGATGCGCTCCTCGGTCGCGGCATCCACGGCGCTGGTGGCGTCGTCGAGCACCAGGACCGCCGGGTCGGTCAGGATCGCCCGGGCCAGGGCGATCCGTTGGCGCTGGCCGCCGGACAGGCTCATGCCGCGCTCCCCGACCCGGGTCTCGTAGCCGTCGACCAGCTCCTCGACGAAGTCGTGGGCGCAGGCCACCGTCGCCGCCGCGACGACCTCCTCGCGGGTCGCGTCTGGCCGCCCGTAGGCGATGTTGGCGGCGATCGTGTCGGAGAACAGGAAGCTCTCTTCGAACGCCGCCCCGATCTGGCCGCGCAACGAGCGCAGCCGCGCGCCCCGCACGTCGTACCCGTCGACGAGGACCTCTCCGCGATCGGGGTCGATCATCCGCTGCACCATGCCGACCACGGTCGACTTGCCGCTGCCGCTGGAGCCGACCAGGGCGACGCGTTCCCCGGCGCCGATGTGGAGGTCGAGGCCGCGCAGGATCTCGGTCTCGTCGTAGGAGAAGTGCACGTCGCGCAGCTCGATCTCCCCCCGCAGTGGCGGGAGGTCGACCGCGTCTGGTGCGTCGGTGAGCTGGGGCTCGAGGTCGAGCACCTGGAAGATCCGCTCGACTCCGGCCCGCGCCTGCTGGCCGATGGTGAGCACCCCGGCGAGCTGACGGGCAGGCGCGACGAACTGGCCGACGTACGTCGAGAAGGCCAGGAAGGTGCCGAGCGTGATCTCGCCCTGCATCACCAGCCAGCCGCCCAGCGCGAGCACGGCGACCTGGGCCAGCGTCGGGATCGCCTCGAGCAGCGGCTGGTAGCGGGCCTGCAGCCGGGTGGCGCGCATCCGGGCGCCGTACAACGACTGGACGACCCCGACCATCCGCAGCAGCTCGCGCTCCTCCTGGCCGAACGCCTTCACGACCCGTACGCCGCCGACGTCTTCGTCGACGATCTCCGCGACCTCACCCTCGCGCTGCTGGCCGTCCCAGCTGGCCGGGAAGACGCGGATGCGCAGACGGTAGGAGACGAAGAAGAGCGCCGGCGCGATCACCAGTCCCACGCAGGCCAGCAGCGGTGAGAGCACGAACATGATCACCAGCGCGATCACCATCAGCAGGACGTTGCCGCCCATCAGGGGCAGGAAGTTCAGCAGCCCCGTGATCAGGGTCGTGTCGCTGCTCGCGCGCGAGACGAGCTGGCCCGTCGAGAGGTGCGACAGGCTGGCCCGGTCGAGGGTGAGCAGATGGTCGTGGATCTGGTTGCGCAGGTCGTACTGCACCGCCAGCGACGACCTGCCGTTGTGGAAGCGGCGCAGGTAGGCCAGCCCGAACACCGCCACCGCGATCCCGACCAGGAGCAGGAGCCAGGGCCACAGGCGAGCACCCGGATGGCCGATCACGTCGTCGACGATCTGGCGCGCGATCAGGGGCACCATCGCCTGCGCGGCGCTGCCCAGCACCGCGGCACCGAACGCGATCAGGACGTCGCGCTTGTGCTTCCACACCTGCCCGCTCAGCCTGCGGATCCACCCCGGCGTGGGCTCCTGGCTGGCTGGCATCTGGTGGGGTGGTTCCTCTCGGTACGGCGGCCCGCGCGGGCCGACGTCACTCTAGTTGGGAGCCGGTGGTGCCCCTCGACCCCTCAGATGCGGCGGTCGCGCGGGTTCGCTGGTCGAGCAGGGTCGTGACTCGGTCCCTCGCCGCCTTGGGTTGCGGTCTTTGAACGACGCGTGTGGTGGCGGTGGTCTTTTGGTTGCGGTTCCTCTCGCCGTGGGCTTTTCGGGTACGTCGTTGTTTGGGGTGCTCGCTTGGGTTGCGGCTTCTCTCATTGCGGTTTGCCGTATCTGTTTCCTGTGGATGGAAAGTGGGCCCGAAAAATATCTTCTGTGGATTATCTCGAATTGTGGGATAAACCCTGTGGATATCGACCTGACTGTCGGTGGCCGGTGATTCGATATTCCTATGTCGATCCACCACCACGATGCCCCCGCCACACCGGCTGGTGTGGTGGCCGAGCTCGTGGACCGGCTGCAGGGGCTGGGGGAGGTGCTGTGGTCCGCTCAGTCCGACGAGACTCTGGTCTCGGTGGTCGAGGGGCTCCAGGTGTTGGTGGCGGCGGCTGCCGCGGTCGAGGCGGGTGCGGTCGTCGAGGCCGAGGCCCGCGACCTGGCCAAGGAGCGGCTGGCGTATGGGTCGACGGGGGACTGGTTGACCCACGTCGGTGGCCTGCGCAAGGGCGAGGGCAAGCGCCGGTTGGTCCGGGCCCGGGCGTTGACCGGGCAGTTGGACCGGGTCCGCCGCGGCCTCCTGGCGGGACGGGTGTCGCCGGCCCAGGCCGACCTCATCGTGGCCTCGGTCGAGGCCCTGCCCACCAACCCGTTCCTGCGCGCTCGGGGGGAGAAGCTGATGGTCGCCTCCGCCGCGCACCTGGATGCCACCGACCTGGCCCGCACCGGCCGGCACCTGGTCCACGTCGTCGACCCGGAGGGGCAGGACCGGCGGCTCGAGCGGGCGCTGGAGCGTGAGGAACGCGCCGCCCACCTGAGCCGCTACCTGACGATCAGCGAGGACGGTGCCGGGGGCGTGAGGGTGAAGGGTGACGGCAGCGTCGAGGACGGCGCCGTGCTCCGCGCCGCGCTCCTCCCGATGACCGCACCCACTCCGATGGGCGTTGGCGGCATGGACGAGGCGACCGGAGAGCCCTGTGCCCAGCTCAAGGACCCCCGCGAGCACG
>JAWWPM010000128.1:0-4798 GCA_033854915.1 Nocardioidaceae bacterium | reverse complement strand
GGTCGACGGACACCTGGTGGATCTGGACGGTGCTGGTCTGCCTGCTCGTCTTCGCCCTGGGCTACCGCGGCATCACCGCCTCGACCCGTGCCGGGCTGGTGCTCGGCGCCTTCGAGATCCTGGTCTTCGTCGGCATCTCGCTGACCCTGATCGTGCAGGCCGGCGGCGACAACACGCTCCAGGTCTTCGGCACCCACTACGCCAACAACCCCGACTACAAGGGGTTCTCGGGCGTGATCGCCGCGTCGGTGTTCACGATCCTGGCCTTCATCGGCTTCGAGCAGGCCGCGCCGATCGCGGAGGAGGCCCACGAGCCACGGCGCACGGTCCCGCGCGCGATCCTCGTGTCCTGTCTGGCCATCGGAGCGTTCTACATCCTCAACACCTACGCCAGCGCGGTCGCCTTCGGCCCCGCCAAGCTGATCGGCTTCACCGCGAACGACAGCAACCCCTGGCAGGACATCCTGGCTCGCAACGCGTGGGGCGGCATCGGCTTCCTGTTGGTGTTCCTGGCCCTGGTGAACTCGATCATCGCCAACCAGAACGCCGCCAACAACTCCTCCACCCGGACCATGTTCGCAATGGGCCGGATCCGGCTGCTGCCGCCGGAGTTCGGACGGCTGAACCCGTTCGGGTCGCCGATGCTGGCGCTGTGGGCCCAGCTCGTGGTCTCCCTGGCCGTGTCGCTCTTCCTCGGCTTCTACTACGACCCGGTCACCGGCTTCGGCCTGACCGCGACGATCCTGGTCGACATCTTCGCGCCGATGTACATCCTGCTGAACATCGCCTGCCTGATGTACTTCCTGCGCTTCCGACGCGACGAGTTCAACGTGATCCGGCACGGCGTCCTACCGGTCCTGGGCGCGCTGGCCTTCGTCCCGGCCTTCTTCGCCGGCGCGGGGATCCCGGCGTTCAGCTTCATCACCGCACTCGCCAAGCCGCTCTGGTACGCCGGGCCCGTCGCCGGGATCTGGATGCTGATCGGAGTGGTCTACCTGTTCGTTCTCAACGGGAGGGATCCCGACCGGATCCTGCAGACCAAACGCGTCTTCGACGAGGACTGAGGCCGACGTGGACGTGCTGAGCTACCGGCCCGCGCCCGACGAGCTGGCGTGGACCTTCGGTGGGGTCGCACCGGTCCGTCGGGTCAAGCCCGGCTCGGTGCTCGAGCTGTGGAGCGAGGACGCCTTCGCCGGCAAGGTGCGCGGCGAGGACGACCTGGTCTCGCAGGTCATCGAGTTCCCGTTCGTCAACCCGCTGACCGGCCCGTTCTTCGTCGAGGGCGCCCAGCCCGGCGACACCCTCGCCGTCCACTTCGTCTCGATCGAGCCTTCCCGCGACTGGGCTGCGTCCACGACCATCCCGCTCTTCGGGGCGCTCACCTCGACCCACGTGACGGCCGGCCTGCAGGAGCCGCTGCCCGAGGTGGTCTGGATGTACGACGTCGACACCGCCGCGCGGACCGTGACGTTCCGGGCCCGGAGGAGCGACGACCAGGTCGTGCTGCCGCTCGACCCGATGCACGGCACCGTCGGCGTGGCCCCCGCCAACCTCGAGGCCCGCTCCTCGCTCGTCCCCGACGCGCACGGCGGCAACATGGACACCCCCGAGATGCGCGCCGGGGTGACCTGCTTCCTCGGGGTGAACGTGGAGGGCGCCCTGTTCGCCCTGGGCGACGGTCACTGCCGACAGGGTGAGGGCGAGACCTGTGGCGTGGCCGTCGAGGCGGCCATGGACACCGTCGTCATCGTCGACCTGATCAGGGCCACAGCGACGCCGTGGCCGCGTCTGGAGTCCGACGACTACCTGATGAGCACCGGCTCGGCGCGTCCCCTGGAGGATGCCTTCCGGATCGCCCAGCACGACCTGGTGACCTGGATCGGCTCCGAGTGCGGGCTCGACCCGCTCGACGCCTACCAGCTGGTCACACAAGCCACCGAGTCCCCGATCGCCAACGTGTGCGACCCCAACTACACCGTCCTGGCCAAGATCAAGAAGGCCTACCTGCCCCGGCACGACGCCTACGCCGGCGCGCATGCTCGCCTGCGCGAGATGAGCGCCGCGTACCTCGCGGAGCACCGCTGACCGCACGCCAGGGGTCGGCGGGTTGACTGCCGTGCGGTCGACGAGCGGGCTATCGGCCCGGAAGACTCACAGTGCCAGGCGACGGCGTACGACGTCTGCCAGACGGTCGGCGACCTCGCGCGCCTCGTCGGAGGTGGCCGCCTCGACCATCACGCGGACCAGCTGCTCGGTGCCAGAGGGACGCAGCAGGATCCGGCCGGAGTCACCCAGCTTGTCCTGCTCGACCGCGACGGCGGCCGCGACCTCCGGGTCGTCGGTGCGGTTGCGGTCGACGTCGGGCACGTTGACGAGCACCTGGGGCAGCCGGGTGACCACGGAGGCAAGGGTGCGCAGCGACGAGCCGGTGCGGGCCATCCGCTGCAGGACCATCAACGCCATCAGGATGCCGTCGCCGGTGGTGGCGTGCTCGCTGAGAATGACGTGGCCGGACTGCTCGCCGCCGAGGGTGAAGCCGCCCTCGCGCATGGCCTCGAGCACGTAGCGGTCACCCACCGCGGTCTGGTGGACGGTGATGCCGGCGCGCTGCATCGCCCGGACGAAGCCGAGGTTGCTCATCACGGTGGCGACCACTGTGTCGTGGGCGAGCCGTCCGCGCTCGTGCAGGTCGAGGGCGAGCATCGCCATCAGCTGGTCGCCGTCCACGGTGGCGCCGGTGTGGTCGACGGCCAGGCACCGGTCGGCATCGCCGTCGAGCGCGAAGCCCACGTCGGCGCCGTGCTCGAGCACGGCGGCGCGCAGCCCACCCAGGTGGGTCGAGCCGCAGCTCTCGTTGATGTTGAGACCGTTGGGCTGGTCGTTGATCGCGACCACGGCGACACCAGCGGCCCGCAGGGCCCGTGGCCCGACCTCGGAAGCGGCTCCGTTGGCGCAGTCGAGCACCACCCGCAGCCCGGCCGGCGGATGGTCGAGGGTCGCGACCAGGTGGTCGGCGTACTCCTCGACGCTGAGCGGGTACGGCGTGACCCGGCCGATGTCGGCACCGGTCGGGCGGTCCCAGTCCTCGCCGAGCCGACCCTCGATCTCGCGCTCGAGGGAGTCGTCGAGCTTGACCCCGCCACGGGCCAGGAACTTGATGCCGTTGTCGGGCATCGGGTTGTGCGAGGCGGAGATGACGACGCCGAGGTCGGCCCCGAGCGCCTCGGTCAGATAGGCGACGCCGGGGGTCGGCAGCACCCGCAGGCGCAGCACGTCGACCCCGGCCGAGGCCAGGCCGGCGACCACCGCGTGCTCGAGGAACTGCCCCGAGATGCGGGTGTCGCGACCGACCACCGCGACCGGTCGCTGCCCGGTGAAACCACCGTGCGCGACCAGCACGCGGGCAGCGGCCACGCCGAGGTCGACCGCGAGCTCGGCGGTGATCACACCGTTGGCGAGCCCACGGACCCCGTCGGTGCCGAAGATGCGAGGCATCGCCCGGGCAACCAGACCGGGGATCAGCGCTTGCTGAACTGCGGCGCCTTGCGGGCCTTCTTCAGGCCGGCCTTCTTGCGCTCGATGACGCGCGCGTCGCGCGTCAGCAGGCCCGCCTTCTTCAAGGTCGGCCGGTTGGCGTCGAGGTCGATGGTGTTCAGGCACCGGGCCACACCGAGGCGCAGGGCGCCGGCCTGGCCGGTGATGCCGCCGCCGTGGATGCGGGCGATGACGTCGAAGCGACCCTCGAGAGCGAGCGCGGCGAACGGCTCGTTGACGACCTGCTGGTGCAGCTTGTTCGGGAAGTAGGAGTCGAGGGTGCGACCGTTGACGGTCCACACGCCGGTGCCGGGCATGATGCGCACCCGGGCCACGGCCTCCTTGCGGCGCCCGGTGGCGGCCGCGGGGGCGATGGTGGCGGGACGGGCGGCCTCGGCAGCGCCGGCGCTCTCGGACGTGTAGGCCACGCCTTGCTCGTCGGTCTGGAACGTCTCGGCCTCGGTGCCCTCGGTGGCGCCCTCGGTTGTGGTCGTGTCGTCAGCCACGGAGTTACCTTCGCTTCTCTGGTTCGTCACTGGGAGACCTGCGTGATCTCGAACGGCTTGGCCTGCTGGGCCTGGTGCGGGTGAGTGGGGCCGGCGTACACCTTGAGCTTCTTGAGCACCTGGCGGCCGAGCTTGTTCTTGGGGAGCATGCCCCACACGGCGTTCTCGATCGCCTTGCGGGCGTCCTTCTCCAGCATCTGGCCCATCGGCGTGGCCGTGAGGCCGCCGGGGTAGCCGGAGTGGCGGTAGGTGAGCTTCTTGGTGAGCTTGTCGCCGGTCAGCGCGACCTTCTCCGCATTGATGATGATGACGAAGTCACCCATGTCCATGTGCGGGGCGAAGGTCGGCTTGTGCTTGCCGCGCAGGAGGTTGGCGGACTGGACGGCGAGCCGGCCGAGGATCACGTCGGTGGCGTCGATGATGTGCCACTCGCGGTGGATGTCACCGGGCTTGGGGCTGTACGTGCGCACGCGCGTTGCCTTACTCGTTCGTGGGGCCCGGATGACGTGTGCCACCGGGAGGTGGAGCCGCGGCCTCTGACGAACACTGCCCGGCTTGTCTTCATCCGGGTCTGCACCGCTGCGCTGGTCTCGACAGGCTCGACCAGCGGCGTACGGCGCGGCAGGAGTCGCGACCGCACAATCTACCGGTCAGCACGCTCAGGCGCCAAAACGCGCGAGAACGGAAGCGCCCCTGACGCCTACCATCCCTTCATGGGGAGAGGGAGGCCCTACACCAGCGTCGCCTGCGCCGAGTGC
>JAWWPM010000127.1:0-2539 GCA_033854915.1 Nocardioidaceae bacterium | reverse complement strand
GTGGAGGTGGCCGGTCTGGTCGACCGCTGTGACTTCCTCGAGCAGGTCCATCTCGCCGACGGCGCGCTGCGGCCCGACCTCGTGGTGACCCTCGCCGGCGGGCGCCGTGTGGTCGTCGACGCCAAGGTGCCGCTCGACGCCTTCCTCGACGCCACCTCGACCGACAAGCCCGACCAGCGCGACGCCCACCTCGCGCGGCACGCCCGCCAGCTGCGGGCCCACATCGACCTGCTCGGCTCCAAGCGCTACTGGCGCTCGCTGCCCGAGACCCCGGAGTTCGTGGTGCTGTTCCTCCCGGCCGAGGCCTTCCTCGCCGCGGGGCTCGACGCCGACCCGACCCTGATCGAGTATGCCGCCGAGCGCGGCGTCGTGCTGGCCAGCCCGACCACGCTGATCGCCCTGCTCCGCACGGTCGCCCACGGCTGGCGGCACGAGGCCGTGGCCGCGCAGGCGCGCGAGATCCACCGCATCGGCCGCGACCTCCACGAGCGGCTGCAGACCATGAGTGGCCACCTCGGCAAGCTGGGGCGCTCGCTCGACTCAGCCGTCGGCGCCTACAACCAGACGGTCGGCTCGTGGGAGTCGCGGGTGCTGGTCGCCGCGCGGCGCTTCGAGGAGCTCGACACGACCGACGACGTGCTGACCGGCCCGCAGCCGGTCGACACGACCTCGCGGACCCTCGGATCGGTGCATCCGCTCCCCCGGCGCGCCGCTGAGGAGGGAGCGGTCGCGGAGCATACGGTGGGCCCGTGAGCGAAGCGAGAGCGCGCGTCGGTCACCCTCCCCTGCACGCACGACGTGAGGTCCCGTCGTACTTCTGGAACGGCGATACCAGCGGTGGCGAGGTGGTGGCCCTCTGCAGCGCGCTCGTGCTCACCACGGCCACCGTCGAGATCACGCTGGTGGGTCACCTGAGGCTCTTCTTCGACCTCTGCTTCGTGCTGATCTGCCTGGCCGCCGCGGTGCTGGTGCGGCCGCGCGACTTCTTCACCGTCGGCGTGCTCCCGCCGCTGCTGATGTTCGGCACCATGGAGATCGTCGCGCTCAACGGGCCGAAGGTGATCGCCACCGCCCACGACGGGGTCGTGCAGGCCATCATCACCGGTCTGGCGCACCACAGCATGGGGCTCTTCGCGGGGTACGCCGTGTGCCTGGGCATGCTGCTCGCGCGGCAGCGCTACGCCCCGCGCTGAGGCCACGCGCCGCGCGCGCTACTCCTCGAAGCGGTGCACGTCGCCCGCGCCGACGCGCACGATCTCGGGAAAGCCCTCCGACCAGTCCACGACCGTGGTCGGCTCGGCCAGGGTCTCCCCGGCCTCCAGCACGAGGTCGACGGCGTGGTCGAGCTCCTCCTTGATCTCCCAGCCGAGTGCCCGCGGCTCGGTCTCGCCGGGCAGGATCAGCGAGCTGCTGACCATCGGCTCACCGAGCTCGGTGAGCAGGGCCTGGCAGACGGCGTGGTCGGGGATCCGCACGCCAACGGTGCGCTTCTTCGGATGCAGCAGTCGGCGCGGCACCTCGGCGGTGGCCGGGAGGATGAACGTGTACGGACCCGGGGTCGCGGCCCGGATCGCCCGGAACACCGCGTTGGAGATCTGCGCGAACTGCCCGAGCTGGGCGAAGTCCGAGCACATCAACGTGAAGTGGTGCTTGTCGTCGAGCCCACGGATGGCCAGGATCCGCTCCCGGCCCTCGCGGTTGCCCATCCGGGTGCCGAGTGCGTAGCCCGAGTCGGTCGGGTAGGCGATCAGCTGGTCGGCGCGTACCGCGTCGGCGACCTGCGCGATCACTCGCGGTTGGGGGTTGTCGGGGTGCACGTCGACGTAGCGGGCCACGACGACGAGTCTAGGAGCGCGACTCGCAGGACATTCACAGGTCGGTCGCAGGGCCGCCGCAGACCGTCTCGATATCAACGGAGCATGGAGCCTTCCGCCGACCACGACGCCCCCTGCGCAGCCCGAGTCGCATCTGCTGATTTCCCGGTGCGGGGGTCGCGGCCGCCGTACCGTGAACGGGTGTACGACGCGACCGCGACGGCCACGCCGTCCCCGGGCCGCGTCGCCGGCCTCAGAGATCGGCTCGGGTCCGTGCTGCTCTCGCGGGCGTTCCGTCGCTTCGCCGTGGTCGGCCTGGTCAACACCGCGATCGACGTGGCGCTGTTCGCGCTGCTGCACGCCCCGCTGGGCATCGTGGCCGCCAACTTCGTCTCGACCTCGGCCGGGATGACGTTCAGCTTCCTGGTCAACGGCCGCTTCTCGTTCGGAGCGCGGAGAGTGACCCTGCGCCACGCGGTGCTCTTCGTCGCGGCCAACGGCAGCACGATGTGGGTGCTCCAGCCGCTGCTGATCACGCTTGCTCACGACGCCCTGGGCATCCCCTTGATGATCGCCAAGGTCGGCGCTCTGTCGGTCAGCGTGGTGGCGAACTTCCTGCTCTACCGCCATCTGGTCTGGCCCGAGCGGGCCGCTGACTCCGCCGGAGGCGGAGTCAGCGTCAGCGCGCGAGAGTCGAGCAAGCCCACGGCCGAGCTCGCGAGGCC
>JAWWPM010000126.1:0-6634 GCA_033854915.1 Nocardioidaceae bacterium | reverse complement strand
CGGTTAGCCGCCCGCGACGGCCGGGAGGACGACGACCTGGTCGCCGTCGCTGAGCTCGGCCCCGAGACCGCCGATGAAGCGAACGTCCTCGTCGTTGATGTAGACGTTGACGAACCGGCGCAGGTCGCCGTTCTCGATGAGGCGGTCCTTGAGGCCGGGGTGGTTGGCCTCGAGGTCGTCGATCAGGGCGCTCAGGCTGCTGCCGCTGGCGTCGACGGCCTTCTCGCCGCCGGTGTAGGTGCGCAGGATGGTCGGGATCCGGACCTCAACGGGCATCGGGCTGGTCTCCTGAGGTGGTGGGGCTGTCGGGCAGAGCGTCGACCACGGCAACCTCTTCCTCGGTCACCTCGCCGTCGACGATCCGATATGACCTGAACTCCACCGGGCCCTCGTTATTCCCGTGCTCACGGGTGCTGACCAGCACGTAGTGGGCTCCGGGCTCGTTGGCCAGGCCGATGTCGGTGCGGCTCGGATAGGCCTCGGTCGCCGTGTGCGAGTGGTAGACGACGACGGGTTCCTCGTCGCGCGCCCAGAGCTCCTTGTAGAGCGCGAGCAGCTCGGTGGAGTCGAACTCGTAGAACGTCGGGCTCCCGGCGGCGTTGACCATCTCGACCAGCCGCTCGGGCCGATCGCTCCCCTCGGGGCCGGCCACGATGCCGCAGGCCTCGTCGGGGTGGTCGCGCTTGGCGTGCGCGACGATGCCGTCGTACGTCGTACGCGCGAGGGTCAGCACGACGCTCAGCGTAGTAAGCGGCCGGACACAACGGTGCCCCGGGACCGTGGGTCCCGGGGCATCGTGGTGAGCGGGTGGATCAGGGCAGGAAGTACATCGGGTTCGGGATCTTGTAGGTGTTGTCGGCGAAGCCGCCCCTCAGGTCGCTGAACTGGTCACCGAAGTTCGCGACGATGTCGTTGCCCTGCGACTCGATGTACTGCCGGGTGAGGGACTTGTACTGGGTCGTGGTGCACGTCGGTGCGCAGCTGGCGTAGATCGGCTTGGTGAGGTCCTTCAGGTACAGGTTGCTCGAGGTCACGTCGTACCCGACGTTGGTCAGGTTGGCGATCGTGCCTGCGCGCTGCGCCTCGGGGCGGCCGGTCAGGAAGAACACCTTGTAGCCGTCGGCCTCGGCCTGGTGCTCGAGGTCCACCATGCCCGGCACCGCAGGGAAGACCCCGGCGTTCACGAACGCGGCGTTGCTGGCCGGGTTGAACACGAAGTTGCTGTAGATCTCGTAGCTGTAGGTGTTCAGTGTCGTGTCGTCGACGTCGAACAGGATCGCCTTCTGAGCGTTGTTCTTGTCGTGATGGGCGAGGTACTTCGCGGCAGAGGCGGCGATGCCCTTGACCTCGGCGGCGTACGAGCTCGTGGGCGAGAAGGTGTGCAGCGCGGTGGTGCCGTTGACCGGGTCCAGCTGGCTGGTCGGGGTGTCGCCGTAGTAGGCCTTGATCGCGGTCTTGACCTGATCGATGTTCTGGATCTGGTCGGCGCTGGTGGGCGCGGCGGGCGGAGCGGGGACGGCCTGGCCGCTGTTGGTGGCAAGGGCCAGCCCGGGCACGGTCAGGGCCGCGCCGGCAGCGAGCGAGGCGAACGCGATGGTGGTGGTTCGCGCCGGGCGCTTGAGGGTGAGCTTCACAGGTGTTCCTCCGAGTGGGTGCGTGTGGTCCGGGTCACCCAAACACGTTGTCGGCACGACCACAAGTACGCACGTCGCTCACCCCAGTGCGTCGACCAGGGTTTCCTGAAGCGCGCCGATCCACTCGTAGATGTCGTGCGCCTGGGCCCGCGGGTCGTCATCCGGCAGCGCGCGCCAGTAGCCCTCGTCACCCTCCTCGACCTCCAGCCGGGTGGCCAGCGCCAACCGCAGGTCGGTGAACGACTTCAGCCAGGTCATCGCGCCCGGCTCGTCGAGCTCGACGTCGATCACCAGGCGCTCCTCGCCGAGCTCGGGCGGCAGACCCGCCTCCTCGAGGGAGTCGATGATGTACGCCGCTCCCGACGCCTTCCCGTCCCGGAGGCCACCCTCGGTGAAGCGCCGGAACTCCGACGCGGCCTCGTCGTCCTCGGCGTACGCCGAGGGGAACAGCCGGGCCAGCACCGGGTCCTCGGGCTCGGTGGTGGGCCCGTCGAAGCTCAGCATCGCCTCGAGCGGATCCGCGTGCTCACGGGGTACGGCGGCCTCGTTGCGCAGCAGCTCGACCAGCTGGGAGGCGAGCGAGCGCAGCAGGTCGGCCTCGAAGCCGGAGAAGGTGGCGATCAGGTGACCACTGCGACGGTGCTTGGCGAAGCCGCTCATGCGGGGCCCCCGCCGGAGCGCGAGCGCAGCGAGCGGTCTGGTGGGATGTTCACTGTTTCTCCAGGGTGGCCCACAGGCCGTACTCGTGCATCGCCTGGACGTCGCGCTCCATCTCCTCGCGGGACCCGTTGCTGACCACGGACCTGCCGTCGTGGTGCACCTCGAGCATGAGCTTCTCGGCCTTCGACTTGTCGTAGCCGAAGTAGGTACGGAACACGTAGGTCACGTAGCTCATCAGGTTCACCGGGTCGTTCCAGACGATGGTCACCCAGGGCCGCGAGGTCAAAGTGATCTCGTCGGGAGTGAGGTCAGGCTCGACCTCGACCGGGCTCGTGGTCGCCATGGGGCCATGGTGGCACAGCCCGGCCCCCCGGCCGGCGCCCCCACTCGAGCCCCGGCTCGGCCCTAGGCTGGGGCCGTGCCCGCCTCGACCGCGCTGCTGACCGACCACTACGAGCTCACCATGCTGCAGGCGGCCCTCGGCTCCGGGACCGCCCAACGCCGCTCGGTGTTCGAGCTCTTTCCCCGTCGACTCCCCGAGGGGAGGCGGTACGGCGTGGTGGCCGGCGTCGGACGGGCGCTCGACGCGCTGGAGAGCTTCCGCTTCGACGACGAGGTGCTCGAGGCGCTGCGCGACGTCGTCGACGAGCGCACCCGCGAGTGGCTGGCCTCGCACCGGTTCACCGGAAATGTCTGGGGATACGCCGAGGGCGAGGTCTACCTCCCCTACTCACCGCTGGTCGTGGTGGAGGGCACGTTCGCGGAGGCGGTGCTGCTGGAGACGCTGCTGCTCTCGATCTACAACCACGACTCCGCGATCGCCTCGGCCGCCTCGCGGATGACCAGCGTCGCCGGCGACCGTCCCTGCATCGAGATGGGCTCGCGTCGTACCCACGAGGAGGCCGCGGTCGCCGCAGCCCGGGCGGCGTACGTCGCCGGCTTCGCGACCAGCTCCAACCTCGCGGCGCGGCAGCGGTACGGCGTACCGACGGCCGGCACCAGCGCGCACAGCTTCACCCTCCTCCACGACACCGAGGCCGACGCGTTCCGGGCCCAGGTCACCTCGCTGGGCGCGGGCACCACGCTGCTGGTCGACACCTACGACATCCGCGAGGCAGTCCGGCTCGGTGTCGAGATCGCCGGCACCTCGCTGGGCGCCGTACGCCTCGACTCCGGAGACCTCGGCGTGCTCGCCCGCGAGGTACGCGAGCAGCTGGACTCGCTGGGCGCGACCTCGACCCGGATCGTGGTGACCAGCGACCTCGACGAGTTCGCGATCGCGGCCCTGGCCTCCGCGCCGGTGGACGGCTACGGCGTCGGCACCCAGCTGGTGACCGGCTCCGGCCACCCCACCTGCGGCTTCGTCTACAAGCTGGTGTCCCGCGAGGGGGACGGCGGCGAGATGGTCTCGGTCGCGAAGAGGAGCACCGACAAGATCTCGATCGGCGGCCGGAAGTACGCCCTGCGTCGCCGCGACGCGTCCGGGGTCGCCGAGGCGGAGGTGATCGGGATCGGCGAGGCCCCTGTGGACGACGGCGACGACCGGGTGCTGATGGTGCCGCTGGTGCGCGACGGCGAGGTCGTCGGCCGCGAGCCGCTCGACGCCGCCCGGGCGCGCCACCACGCCGCGCGCGCCGAGCTCCCCCATGCCGCCCAGCAGATGTCGCGCGGCGAACCGGTCATCCCGACCCTCCACGTCTGACCGCGCCCGATAATCTCGTCCCATGACGCGCGCGCTGATCGTGGTGGACGTGCAGAACGACTTCTGCGAGGGCGGCTCGTTGGCGGTGGCGGGGGGTGCGCGGGTGGCCAGCGACATCGGGGAGCTGCTGCACCACTGGAGCCGCCAGGGCCCGGACGCCCCGGCGTACGACCACGTCGTGGCGACCAAGGACCACCACATCGACCCGGGAGCGCACTGGGCGCGGGAGCCGGATTTCGTGGAGTCCTGGCCGGTGCACTGCAAGGTGGGGACCGATGGCGAGGCCTTCCACCCCAACCTCGACCCGCAGCCCTTCGACGCGATCTTCCTCAAGGGCGAGCACCGGGCCGCGTTCTCCGGCTTCGAGGGGCGTACGACGGGTGGCGACGGCCTCGCGGACTGGCTGCGCCGGCACGGCGTCGAGCAGGTCGACGTGTGCGGGATCGCCACCGACTACTGCGTCCGGGCGACCGCCCTCGACGCCCGGTCGGAGGGCTTCGAGACCCACGTGCTGACCGCTCTTTGCACCGGTGTCGCAGCCGAGTCGACCGAGGCTGCACTGCTCGAGATGGTCGGGGCCGGCGTCACTCTCGGCTGAGGTCGGCCAGCGGGCCGGCGACCCGGGGCGCCATCGCCTCGGCCAGCGCGATCAGCCCATTCATCGGCCGGATCATCACCCGGAACTCGCTGACCAGCCCGGCGTCGTCCAGCGACACGAAGTCCGCGCCCTCGACCTCCCGCCCGCCCACCGACGCGGTGAACATCAGGACGTGTCCGCGACCCCCGGCGGTCGAGTCCTCGGTGAAGGTTCGCACGTAGCGGAAGTCCTCGAAGGTCTCCATGGCCGCGCGCAGGAAGCCCATGGTCGCGTCCCGGCCGGCGTACGGCTTGAACAGGGCCGGGCTGCGGAAGACCACGTCCTCGGCCAGCAACGCCTCCACCGCGGCAGCGTCCTTCGTCTCCAGCGCTCTGCGCAGCTGCTCCATCACGCCCCCTCGAAGTCGGGCTGCCGCCGTTCGGCGAACGCCCGCATGCCCTCAGCCGCGTCGGCGGTCCGCAACAGCATGGTCTGTCCCGTCCGCTCGCGCTCCAGCGCGTCGTCCAGTCCGCCGAGCGCCACGGCGTTCACGGCGCGCTTGGTCGCCGCCATCGCCAGCGGCGCGCCGGCCGCCAGCCGCGCCGCCACCTCGGTGAGCACCGTCTCGAACGCGTCGTCCTCGACCAGGTGGCTGACCAGCCCGGCGGCATGGGCCTCGCGGCCGGTGAGCGGCTCGGCGAGCAGCGCCATCCGCATCGCCCTGGCCCGGCCGATCGACGCGGCGACGCTCGCCGTGGAGCCGCCGTCGGGCATCAGACCGATCCGGGCGAAGGCCAGCAGGAACGACGCGGACTCGGCCGCGACGCACAGGTCGGCGGCCAGCGCGATCGAGCAGCCGACGCCCGCCGCGACGCCGTGCACGCCGGCGACGACCGGCTTGTCGAGGCGGGTGACCGCCCGCACGATCCGGTTGGCCCGGTCGAGGGCGCGCTCGTCGAGCCGCATCGGTCCGTCCACGGCCGAGATGTCCGCGCCGGCACAGAAGGCCCGCCCGGCGCCGCGCAACACCACGACACGCACGTCGTCGTACGACGCGGCCTGCTCGAGCTCGTGTGCGAGCGCATCGGACAGCTCGTCGGTCAGCGCGTTGAGGTGGTCGGGCCGGTCGAGGGTCAGCGTCAGCACGCCGGCGCCCCGCTCGACCCGGAGGGCCGGCACGGTCATGCGCCCCACTTCTCGGCGAGCGTGCGGATCACCTTCACGTTGCGGTTGGTCGCGACACCCAGATGCTTCTCGACGACCGCGTTGCTCAGCTTGGCGGAGTGGTAGTCCTTCCCGAGCAGCAGGTGCGCGGCCCGACCCCGCACCTCGGCTCGTTCGCCGTCCTTGCCGGCCCCGTCCAGCTTCTCGGCGGTGGCAGCGGTGGGCGCGTCCTTGAGCAGCGAGACGTACAGCAGGCCGCTGTGCGCCTCGGCGAGGTCGTCGGCATCGGCGGCGATCTGGCTGAGCTCCTTGGGGGTGAACACGACCGTCGGCACGTCGAACCCGGCCGCGGACCGGAACGCCTTCTCCAGCGCCCCCTCGACCTTGGCCCGGCTGCGCAGTGGGCTGGTCACCCGCACGTTGCCGGTGTTGATGTAGGTCTCGACGTCGGTGCAGCCGGCGTCCTCGCAGGCCTGCACGATCGCAGCCTTGGCGAACATCCGCTTCCCGACGTTGACCGCGCGCAGGAACGCGATGTACGTCGGCATGCCCTCATCCTGCCGTCCCGGCCGGCCTCGGTCCATCGTCCGCCTATGTAGTCTGCCGAGATGCCCAACGATCTGGAGACGCAGAGCGGCGAGCTGGTCGTGTACGCCGCCCGGCTGGTGCGTGCGATCCGGCGTCGGGTCGGGCACCCGGCGGGCATCCGGATCCTGGCCCTGCTCGACGAGCTCGGCCCGCAGGGCGTGACCGCGCTGGCCGAGGTCGACCGCTCGTCTCAGCCCACCGTCTCCGGCGCCGTACGGCACCTGGAGGAGCAGGGCCTGGTCGCCAAGGACCCCGACCCGACCGATGCCCGCCGTTCGCTGGTCCGGCTCACCGTCGAGGGGCGGCAGA
>JAWWPM010000125.1:0-4851 GCA_033854915.1 Nocardioidaceae bacterium | reverse complement strand
TCCTCGTTGAGGTCGGTGAGCCGGTTGAAGCCGAAGTGCCAGAGCCGCTGGTTGACCGCGGCCGGGCTGAAGACCGACGGGGTCGGCGTGAGACCGGGGATGATGGCGTCGACGACGGCGAGCCTGCCCACCCGCTCGGGGTGATCGGCAGCGAGGGCGTATCCGGTCCACATGCCGATGTCGTGGCCGACCACGTCGAACCGGTCGTGCCCGAGCGCGGCCATCAGCGCGACCAGATCGGCGGCCAGCGTGCCGGCGTCGTAACCGTCGTCGGGCTTGTCGGAGAGCCCGGCCCCGCGCGAGTCGACGGCGACGACGGTGTGCTCGCGGGCGAGCGCGGGCATCACTTCCCGCCAGGCGTACCAGGTCTGCGGCCACCCGCCGACCAGCAGCAGCGGCGGGCCGTCCCCGCCGGTGACCGCGTGCAGCCGCAGCCCGTTGAGCTCCACGAGCCGGCTGGTGAAGACGTCGGCGAACCCGTCGGGCAGCCGCAGCGAACTCAAGCTTGTCGTGCCGTCGGCCGTACCCATCATGGAACGATCAGTGCAACTTGTCATGCCGGCGACCCTACACATCTTGAAACGATCGGTGCAAGATGTGTAGGGTGACAAACCATGGCGGGCCGCAAGCAATTCGACGTGGACGAGGCGCTACGACGGGCGATGCACGTCTTCTGGCGCTGGGGCTATTCGGAGGCCTCGATCGACCGCCTGACCGAGGGCACGGGCCTGGGCCGGAGCTCGCTCTACGGCACCTTCGGCGACAAGAGCGCCCTCTTCCGGAAAAGCCTCCAACGGTACGCGCAGACCTACCATCCGCTGTACGACCAGGCACTGTCCGGCCCCCACCCGAGCCCGAGCGCCGTTGTGGCCGCCTACCTGCAGGTCACCCTGAACCGCATCGCCGACCCGACGGTCCCGGACGGCTGCCTGCTCACGGTGTCGGCAACGCAGTTCCCGGCCCTCGACGCGGAGGGCCGGGCGATGGTCCGCGCCATGATCGACGGTGTGCGGGCGATGCTGGAGCAGGCGTTGCTGGCGGCGGGGGCCGGTGACCAGGAGGCGGCAGAGCTGGCGTTGTGCACGCTGGCAACGAACAAATCCCTGGCGGTGCTGAGCCGCGCCGGCTTCTCGAGCGAAGACCTGGCAACCGTCGCCGCGGCCGCCGCCCGCATCCCCGTGAGACCACATCCACTACCTTGAGATTAGTCGGACCGTGACAAGGAGACCGCCGCCTGCGCGGGGTGTGAGGTCGAGGGTCCCGTCGTGTGCTCGGACGATGCTGTGCACGATCGCCAACCCGAGGCCGACGCCGACGTATTCGTCGGTGCGGACGCGTTCTGTTCCGCGTTGGAAGGGTTCCGTGAGCGTCGAGACCAGTTCCGGCGGGAGCGGATGACCGGTGTTCTCGACCCGCAGCACGCTCGCGTCGTCCTGCGATTCGGTGCGAACCGCCACGGTGCCGCCTGCGGGGAGGTTGTGGACGATGGCGTTCTGGACGAGGTTCGTCACCATCCGCAGCAGGAGCGCCGCGGAGCCGACGGTCGGTGCTGTCCCGCCGGTGACGTCGAGCGTGATCCCGCGCCTTTCGGCAAGGGGCAGCAGCGTTTCAGCGGCTTCCTCGGCGAGGAGGGAGAGGTCGACGGGCTCGCGGGTGAAGCTGTCGCCTCTGCTGAGCAGCAGGAGGGCTTCGGTGAGGTCGATCGCCCGCGTGTTGACGGTCTGGAGGCGTTCGACGAGTTCTCCCTGGTCCCGCGAGGGGTCGTTGCGGGCGACGTCGAGGAGTGTCCGCGAGATCGCCAGCGGGGTGCGCAGTTCGTGGGAGGCGTTCGCGGCGAACCGCCGCTGTTCGGCGACGTGGGATTCGAGTTGTTCGAGCATGGTGTCGAACACGTCGGCGAGTTCGCGGAACTCGTCTTGGCGGCCTGCCAAGCGGATCCGGTGGGACAGGGATCCGTTCGAGGCCATCCGTGCCGCGTCCGCGATCCGGGTGAGTGGTGCGAGCATCCGGCCGGCGAGGAGCCACCCTCCCCCGAGGCCGAACACGAGCAGGACGGCCAGTGCGATCGCCGCGGCGCGGCCGAAGATGCGCGAGAGCAGGTAGCGGTTGGGTGAGATCCCGAGGAGGCCCTGGGAGTTGTCGGGCACGTACCGCAGCAGGAACACCCACACCACCGCCAGCAGGACACCGCTGGCGACCATGAGAAATCCGGCGTAGCTGAGGGTGAGTTTCAGCCGAGCGCTGGGCCCGGCACGTCTATCCACGAGCATCGATCAGCACGCGCATGTCTGAAGCCTAAGCAGCGCTGCATATCGCCGACATATCCGAACTGGCCGTGGCGCGCCACCAGTACCGCGACGCCAGCGCGGCCAGCCCGGCGCCGGCGGCGTTGAGCAGTACGTCGTCCACAGAGGACACCCGGTCCAGCCACAGGTACTGCGCGATCTCGAGCAGGGCCGAGCAAGTCGCCGTGAGCGCCACGATCCGCGGTACCGACGCCAGTGCGGCGAACCGCAGCGGGCCGAAGAACCCCAGCGCCGCGAACACCAGCAGGTTGCCGACGACCTGGCCGGTGTCCATCTCGAGCAGGTCCCGCAGCGGTACCAGGCTCACCTGGCCTCGCACGACGCCGGGCTGGTTGCCCGGCAACAGGACCATCCACACCCACGGCACCGTCCCGTAGACCATGCCGACCTCGGCCAGCGACCTGCGCCAAGCCCACCTGGTCCCCCGCCGGAGGTACGCCAGTGCGCACACCGCCAGGCCGGCCACCGGCAGTGCGAGCACCGTGAGTGCCACCACGCCGGTGAACGTGGCGAACCAGTCGTACCAGTTGTTGAGCACACTTCCTCCGCTTCGGTCCGCCTCCACTGAAGACGCTGGACTGTTGCGGGCGCGTATGCGTTTTTCGATATGCCCGCGATACACCGCGATCCCCGGCGGCGACCGAATCTTTCGGTCAGAAACTATGTTGTTTCGATCGCAGCAGCCACCTCGCACGTCGCAGTCAGCGACTTGATACGACAGTGGCGCAGTCGGGCGGCGCTGCTCGTGTCGAATGCCATTCGACAACACCGCAGGTCAACGGACGATTCATCGGAGCCTGACGCTGGCGATCCCCGTTGACTGCGGCGGCGGGACTGGCTACATTTGGCCCGAAACTTTAGGTCACACAGCCTTAACGTTGAGGCGCCGACGGAGTCGTCGTGGAGGTGAGATGCCGACGTGGGCAGGTGCCCCGTCTACTCGCCCGCTACGTCGGTCCTGCGCGATCGGTGCCGAGCACAGTCCGCTCCGGTCGTTGGCGGCCAATTTCCGCGTATTCAGCCGCGTAGCGGCGATGTTCGCCGTTCCTTCCCATGCCCTATTCGCTGCGAGGGCGTTCCGCGGGCGCGAATGTTAACGCTAACACGCTAGCGAGACCCCGACCTCGAAGGAGAATCACCATGAGTTCGACAGGCCAAGTCCCACTGGCCGTGCCACCACGGGCGGCACCCCACCGTCCGGGTCGCGCCGGTTGGAGGCGCGCGCTGATCACCCTGCTCGCGACCGTCCTCGCGGCTCCCGCGGCGATCGCGCTCAACACCGGTGCGGCGTCGGCGGCGAGCGTCGACACGAGCGCGTGGTACGTGCTGGTCAACCGCAACAGCGGCAAAGCGCTGGACGTTTCCGGCACTTCCACGGCCGACGGAGCGGTGATCCACCAGTGGACCCGCCACGACGGCGCCAACCAGCAGTGGCAGTTCGTGGACTCCGGCAGCGGCTACTACCGGCTGAAGTCGAAGAACTCCGGCAAGGTCATCGACATCGAAGGCCGGTCGACCGCCGACGGCGCGAGAGTTCTGCAGTGGACGGACCTCAACGGAACCAACCAGCAATTCAGTCTCGCCGACTCCGACGGCGGCTACGTCAGGCTGATCAACCGCAACAGCAACAAGACCGTGGAGGTGACCGGCCAGTCGACCGCGGACGGGGCAGCCGTCGTCCAGAACACCGACCGGAACGGGTCCAGCCAGCAATGGCAACTCGTCCGCCTGGGCGACACCCCGCCCGGCCAGTGCGGTCTTCCGTCGACGTACCGCTGGTCATCCACGGGACCGCTGGCCAACCCGAAGTCGGGCTGGGTCTCCCTCAAGGACTTCACCAGCGTCGTCTACAACGGCAAGCATCTGGTCTACGGGACGACGCACGACACGGGATCGGGCTGGGGTTCGATGAACTTCAGCACCTTCACGAACTGGTCGGACATGGCCTCGGCAGGCCAGAACGGGATGAGCTCCGGCACCGTCGCACCCACGCTGTTCTACTTCGCCCCGAAGAACATCTGGGTGCTCGCCTACCAGTGGGGTCCGACCGCTTTCAGCTATCGGACGTCGAGCGACCCCACCAACGCGAACGGGTGGTCGTCGGCGCAGACGCTCTTCACCGGAAGCATCTCCGGCTCCGGCACGGGACCCATCGACCAGACGCTCATCGCCGACGGCACGAACATGTACCTGTTCTTCGCCGGTGACAACGGCAAGATCTACCGTGCCAGCATGCCCATCGGGAACTTCCCTGGCAGCTTCGGCTCGTCGTACACGCAGATCATGAGCGACACGACGGCCAACCTGTTCGAAGCGGTCGAGGTCTACAAGGTCAAGGACCAGAACCAGTACCTCATGATCGTCGAGGCGATGGGGAGCAACGGGCGCTACTTCCGCTCGTTCACGTCCAGCAGCCTGGGCGGTTCGTGGACACCGCAGGCCGCCACCGAGGGCAACCCCTTCGCAGGCAAGGCCAACAGCGGCGCCACCTGGACCAACGACATCAGCCACGGCGACCTGGTCCGCACCAACCCCGACCAGACCA
>JAWWPM010000124.1:0-7281 GCA_033854915.1 Nocardioidaceae bacterium | reverse complement strand
CGTGGGCCCGGTCGTGGGGTCCATCCGCATGTCGAGCGGCGCGTCCTCGCGGTAGGCGAAGCCGCGGTCGCGCACGTCGAGCTGCATGGAGGAGACGCCGAGGTCGAAGAGCACGGCGTCGGCATGGACGAGGCCCAGGTCGGCGAGCACCTCGGGGATCGCGTCGTACGTCGCGTGCACGCCGGTGAACCGGTCGCCGTACGACGCCAGTCGCTCACCGGCGCGTCGCAGGGCCTCCGGGTCGCGGTCGATGCCGACGACCCGGGCCAGCTCGCAGCGGCCGAGGACGGCCTCGGTGTGGCCGCCGAGGCCGAGGGTGGCGTCGATGAGGACCGCGCCCTCGTGGCCGAGGGAAGGCGTGAGGAGGGCAACGACCCGGTCGAGGAGCACCGGGACGTGGGAGGGGCTGCTCATGTCCGGCCTAGCGCCCCAGCTGGGCCAGCAGCAGCAGGCCGCCGGCTACGGCCATCGAGGAGCCGGCCGAGAAGGCCATCAGCGCCACCGCGTCCCGCGCCTGGTGCCGCACCCGGCGGTCGCCGGCCGCGACGCGCGCCAGCCCCGTCAGGGGTGGTGCGCTGGACGTGAGACTCATCGGTTCGACCCCGCTCGATGGGTGGGACTGCAGGTGGTTGCTGCCTGTGTGCGGTGATGTGGTGAAGCGACTCGTCCAGCCAGGTCTCTGCCCGCTCCCGTCGGGACCTGCCGTCTGTGGGGCGGCGTCGGTCGGGATGGGGAAGCGTCGTCTGGTGCCGGGGAAGTGACCCCAGAAGACGCGGGAGCGGGCACGAGACCTCGCTGTACGAATCGCTGTGGTGTTGTGTCCGTGGAGGAAGCTCCTCCGATCGGCTGAGCTCAGCCGGTCGGGAAGATGTCCTCGCTCATGTCGGCGAACGTCTGGCTGTGCTCGGACTCCCAGGCCGCGATCCGGGCCGGGTCCCAGATCTCCACGCGGTTGAGCGCCCCGATCACGACGACCTCACGCTCGAGGCCGGCGTACTCCTTCAGCGGTGCCGGGATGGTGATGCGTCCCTGCTTGTCGGGCTTGTCCTCGGCCGCCCGCATGGCCAGGAAGCGGCCGTACTCACGGGCCTGACGGACCGTGAGTGGCGCCTGCTGCACCTGGGCGGCCATCTCGGTGAACGCGGCGATCGAGAAGACGTTGAGGCAGAAGTCCTGTCCCTTCGTCACCACGAGTCCCTCCGCGAGCTGCTCCCTGAACTTGGCCGGGAGAAAGAGCCGGTTCTTCTCGTCCAGCTTGGGGTTGTAGGAGCCCACGAACATCGGGGCACCTCCACCTGGCTCGACCCGTCCTCCACTTCGCGCCACTTTACCCCACTTTCATCCACCGTCAACCACATTCGGGGTAAAGACACGACCGATCCCCGCCTGGGCCGCCGGGCCCACGTACCGGCCCGGTCCCGCGGTGACCCCTGCCCCTCCCCCGTCCGCCGGGCGCATCACCGCAGGTCAGGCGGTCGACCCGGGCATGCCGCGGTGCTGGGGACGACGGGCGGGGGGCGCGGTGGAGGGTGGTGGAGGAACGCAGCGGCCCGATGCGCCTGGTGGAGGAGCACGGGGCAGACACGCCGCACGGTGTGGAGCAGAATGGATCGGACCAATCCGCAACCAAACCGTGACCCCGGGAGTCAGAACCAAGCGGTGCCTCGCCACGTAGGTTGTCCTGCACGACCTGGCACCGGCCGGTGGCCTGACTGCGCCCCGGACCAGATCGCACGGGTGGACGCGCAATGCGCACGTACTGACGGGCGCACGTATCGACGGGAAGGACGGCTCGTGGCTGGTCCGGATTCACAGGGAGCAGATCTCGACACGCTCGGCCGGGTGGTCGACAAGGTCCGGGGCAACATCAAGCGGGTGATCGAGGGCAAGCCCGACGTGATCAGCTCCGCGGTGACGGTGCTGCTGGCCGAGGGACACCTGCTCATCGAGGACGTCCCCGGCGTCGGCAAGACGATGCTGGCCAAGTCGCTGGCGCGCAGCATCGACTGCTCGGTGCGCCGCATCCAGTTCACGCCCGACCTGCTGCCGTCCGACGTCACCGGTGTCTCGGTCTACAACCAGGAGACCCGCGACTTCGAGTTCCGGCCCGGTGGCGTGTTCGCCAACATCGTGGTCGGCGACGAGATCAACCGCGCCTCGCCCAAGACCCAGTCCGCGCTCCTCGAGTGCATGGAGGAGCGTCAGGTCAGCGTCGACAACACGACGTACTTCCTCGACCAGCCGTTCATGGTGATCGCCACCCAGAACCCGATCGAGATGGAGGGCACCTACGCCCTCCCCGAGGCACAGCGCGACCGGTTCATGATCCGGCTGTCGGTGGGCTACCCGGTCGAGGCCGCCGAGATCGCGATGCTCGACTCGCACACGATGAGCAGTCCGCTCGACGACCTCGAGCCGGTCACCGACGCCTCGGAGATCAGCAAGCTGATCGGGATCGTCGGCCAGGTGCACGTCTCCCAGGCCGTGCAGCGCTACACCGTGGCGCTGGCGTCGGCGACGCGGCGGTCCTCCGAGCTGTCCCTGGGTGCGTCGCCGCGTGCCTCCCTGCACCTGGTGCGCGCCGCCAAGGCGTCGGCCGCCATGCAGGGCCGCGACTTCGTGCTCCCCGACGACGTGCTCGGCCTGGCGCCGTCGGTGCTCACCCACCGGCTGCTGCCGAGCGTCGAGGCAGCGATGGGCGGGCGGACCACCAACAGCATCCTGGAGAGCATCGTGGCCTCGGTGCCGGTCCCCGAGGGGACCCGTGCGTGAGGCCCTCTCCGGTCTGACCGTCCGCGGACGGGCGTTCCTCGCTGCCGGGATCACCGCGGTGGTCTGCGCGATCCTGCTCGGCCAGCCCACGCTGACTCGGGTCGGCGTGCTGGTGGCCGCCCTGCCGCTGCTCACCGTGGCCACGCTGGGCCGGAGCCGCTACCGCCTCGCGCTGGTGCGCAGCGTCAGCCCGCAGACCGTGACCGCCGGGCAGCCCGCGACCGTGGAGCTGACCATGACCAACGAGGGCCGCACCCCCAGCGGGGTGCTGCTGCTCGAGGACCACGTTCCTTACGTGCTCGGCACCCGTCCACGGTTCGTCCTGGACGGCATCGGCCACGGCTGGCGCCGGCACGCGACCTACCAGGTCCGCTCCGACGTCCGCGGTCGCTACGAGATCGGCCCGATGAGCGTGCGCGTGAGCGACCCGTTCGGGCTGGTCGAGCTCGGGCGCTCCTTCCACAGCACCGCGCCGCTGACCGTCACGCCGCGCACCGTGCCGCTGCCACCGATCCCGCTCGGCGGCGCCTGGACCGGCTCGGGTGACAACCGCCCCCGCGCCTTCGCGATCGGCAGTGCAGAAGATGTCACCGTCCGCGAGTACCGCCGTGGTGACGACCTGCGCCGGGTGCACTGGCGCAGCTCGGCACGGGTCGGCGAGCTGATGGTGCGCCGCGAGGTGCAGCCCTGGCAGTCACGGGCCACGCTCTTCGTCGACAACCGGCTCTCCGCCCACCAGGGACAGGGCATCGCCTCCTCGCTCGAGTCGGCGGTGTCCGCGGCGGCCTCGATCGCGGTCCACCTCGGCCAGCGCGGTTTCACGGTGCGGCTGGTGACGTCGTCCGGCGACGACCTGAGTACGACGTGGCACACGCGTGACCCGGAGCTCAACACTCGCGCGATGCTCGAGGCGCTGGCGGTCGTGCAACCGGTCACCAACCATCGCATCGACACCGGCTGGCTGGCCGAGTCCACCCACGGCGGCCTGCTGCTGGCCGTGATCGGTGCGATCACGGAGGCGGACGGACCCATGCTGCGACGGATGCACCACCACGCCGGCACCGCGCTGGCGCTGGCCCTCGACGTCTCGGCCTGGGCACCCTCCAGCGCCGGCCTGAGCGGAGTGCCCAACTCCGCGCGGCCGATGCTGGTGCGCCAGGGCTGGCGCGCGGTCACCCTGCGTCCACGCGACCGCCTCGACCTGGTCTGGCAGGACCTCGGCCGCACCAGCGCGCACGCCGCGCGCGCCGGGATCGGCCTCGACGAGGTCCGCGCCGTCCCGGACGGTGCCCGATGAGCGGGCGGGCGGTCGGGCTGCGTCAGGGGCTGCCGATGGCCCTGGTGGCCGCGGCGACGACCTGGATCGGGATGTGGTCGTGGAAGGGGTTCACCAGCAGCTGGGGAGACTTCCTCGGCCCGTTGATCCTGGTGGCCGTCTTCGTCTCGGTCGGCGGCGCCCTGCTTCGGGCCGCGCCGATCCCGCGCCGGGCGGGCATCGCTCTCCACATGCTGGCGATCGTCGTCCTGCTCTGGGTGATGCTCGGCGGTTCGCTGATCTCGCCCTTCCACTCCACCCGTGACATCGCCCAGTCCATCTCCGACGCCTGGGTCAGCGCGTCGACGTGGGCTCCGCCGATCCCCACGACCGTGCCGGGCATCGCCCCGCTGATGATCCCCTGCGGCGCACTGGCGCTGTTCCTCGTCGACCTCACCGCGTGCTGGCTGCGTCGCGTCTCGCTGGCCGGCCTCCCGCTGCTCGCGGTCTACTGCGTCCCGATCAGCCTGATCGGCACCGGCGTCTCGTGGCTGGTGTTCCTGGTCGCGGCCACCGGGTTCCTGCTGATGATGTTCCTCCAGGAGTCCGCCCACATCTCGCGCTGGGGCCGCCCGCTGGGGACCTCCGCCGCGGGCGCCGACCCGCACGGCTTCGGAGTCAGCACCGGCGCCAGTCGCACCAGCGCCAGCACCGTCGGCAGTGCCGCCGTCGTGCTCGCCGTGATCCTGCCGATCTTCATCCCCACCCTGCATCTCGACGGCCTCGGGATGTTCGGCTCGGGCGGCAGTGGCGGCGACGGGGTCAAGGTGATCAACCCGATCACCGACATGCGCCGCAACCTCCAGCGGGGCAAGGACGTGCCACTGCTGGACATCAAGACCGACGACCCCAACCCGTCGTACCTCCGGATCGCGGTGCTCACCGACTTCACCGGCGTGGAGTGGACCACCGGCAGCCGGCAGATCATCAGCGACCAGGTCGCCGACGGGATCGTGCCGCTGGAGCAGGGCCTGTTCAACGACGTACCGCTGACCAGCTACAACTACTCGGTCCAGGCGACGTCGGACTTCGACTCCCGGTGGCTGCCCACGCAGTTCCCGGTCTCCGACATCGAGGCCACCGGCGACTGGCACTGGGACGCCAGCACCATGGACTTCATCGCCGGGCCCGGCCAGCCCACCACCGCCGGCGCGACGTGGACCATGACCAGCTCGCAGCCGAAGCTGTCGCCGTTCGCGATGGAGCACTCCCTCCAGGCGCCGCTGGCGATCCAGACCGCCTACACGGGCTTTCCGACCACCCTGCCCCCGCTGGTGCAGGACCTGGCGGAGCGGCACACGGCCAACGACACGACCCGCTTCCAGCGCGCCGTGGACCTGCAGCGGTGGTTCCGCAGCACCGGACACTTCCGCTACAGCCTGAAGACCAACCCGGGCGACGGCAACAACGCACTCCTGACCTTCCTGACCCGCGGCAAGGGCGGCCGGGTCGGCTACTGCGAGCAGTTCGCGTCGGCGTTCGCGGTGATGGCCCGCACCCTCGACATCCCGTCCCGGGTGGCCGTCGGCTTCCTGCAGCCGAGCCGCGGCGCCAACGGCGACTGGATCTACTCCGCCCACGACCTGCACGCCTGGCCGGAGCTGTACTTCCACGGGTCGGGCTGGGTGCGCTTCGAGCCCACCCCGGCCTCCCGTGCGGAGACGACGCCCGCCTACACCCGCGAGTCCGACGTGAAGCAGGGTGGCCCGAAGAAGACCGAGGGCCCTGGTGGTGGCCGGATCAGCTCCGAGCCCACGGTCACGAACTCAGCGGTGAAGCCGCACGACCCGTCGACCTCCGCGGGCTCCTCGGACTCGGGGTTCCAGGTGCCGTGGGTCCAGCTGCTGATCGGTTTCGTGGTCCTGGTCCTGCTGGGGGTGCTGGCCCTGCTCCCCCGCTCGATCCGTCGCTCGCGACGCACCAGGCGACTGGCCGGGACCGCCGAGGACGCCTGGGCGGAGCTGCGCGACAGCGCGGTCGACCTCGGGGTCGGCTGGCCGGCGGGGCGCTCCCCCCACGACACGGGGAGCCAGCTGGTCGGCTGGTTCGGGGCCGAGCCCGACGGGCCGCCGCCGGTGCGGCCCGCGCGCGGCCGTGGACTCGCACCCGGAGCCGAGGACGCGCTCGACCGGATCGTGAGCACCCTTGAACGCGTGCGCTATGCGCGCTTCTCCGACGACGTGTCCGGCGCCCTGGCCGACGATGTCCGCACCTGCATCGCGGCGCTCGAGCACGGCAGCACGCGGCGATCCCTGCGCCGGGCCCAGTGGATGCCTCGGTCCGTCTTCGTCCGCCGCGGCGGCAGCTCAGCCCAGTCGGCGCGCGAACGCCAGCCCGAGGTCGTGGCGGCGGGCGGCGTGGTCGACCACGTCGGCTGAGGCGTCCGCCGACGGGGCGCACCTCAGCGGTGGTCGCCTCGGGTCAGGACTCGTTGTCGTGGCGACGACGCCACGGAGTGCCGAACCGGTCGAGCATGGAGCCGCTCTGGGTGCCGGGACGGCTGGGCGCACGGCGTACGCCGGAGGTGCCGCGCAGCGCGCTGAGGGCGACGGTGGCGGAGACCAGCATGATCACGAAGCCGAGCAGGCCGAGCAGGGTGGTGCGGGAGATGGCACCGAACATCAGCACGGCCACCCCACCCACGAAGCAGACACCGGCGAGGACGGCACGACGCTGGGCGGCGCGACGCAGGCTGGTGCCTCGGAGGGTGGAGGCGAGCTTCGGATCCTCTTGTACGAGGGCGCGCTCCATCTGCTCGAGTGCTCGCAACTCCTCTTCCGAGAGCGGCACGGGATCCTCCCCTCGCAGTTGAGCTCAACGCCAGTGTAGGCAGCGGTTCGGGTGTGCGGTAGCCGGGCGCCTTAAATTGTGAGGAATCGGTTTGCCGGAATCTAGGAAAGCAGGCTCGCGGGACGCACGGAGCCGGCCCCGAACCTGCGGACGATGCGGTCCATGGCCCGATCGGCCTCCGACCAGCCCTGGTCGCGCTCGCCCAGGACCAGCTGCCGGTGGACCCGCTCCCGGGCGACCAGCCCCTCGACCCGGACCCCGACCAGCCGCAGCCGGGCGCGCTGCAGACCGAGCGCGTCGTAGGAGCGGACGGCCTCACGGTAGATCGCCTGGGTGACGTCGGTGGCCTCGGCCATCGTGCGGGACCGGGTGATCGTGGTGAAGTCGGCGAACCGGACGGTGAT
>JAWWPM010000123.1:0-4657 GCA_033854915.1 Nocardioidaceae bacterium | reverse complement strand
GACCCGGCAGACCTTCACGCCGTACAACACCGACCCGGCACCTTGGACCCGTGAACGAGTGCCGGGTCAGCGCCCCTCACGGTCAACTTCTGCCGGTTCAGCGGCCCCTCACGGTCAACTTCTGCCGGGTCAGCGCCCCCCACGGTCAACTTCTGCCGGGTCAGCGCCCCTCACGGTGAGCTTCTGGCCTGGTGGCGCCGGGACTGGTCGCCGCGACGGGTCATCCCTAGCGGTGGATCGGAGGCCCGATGGCCGTTGTAGGGTCGGCACGTCATCCGCCACCAGGGAGCCCGAGGTCACATGGCGCACGAACCGGTCAAGGACACCGACCCCACGATCGGTCGCCTCGTCTCCGACGCCAGCCGCGACATCTCCAGCCTGATCACCAACGAGATCAAGCTCGCCAAGTCCGAGCTCCAGGTGAGCATCAAGGCCGGGGGCCTGGGCATCGGCCTGTTCGCAGCGGCCGGCTTCTTCGCCCTGATGTCGCTGATCATGCTCTCGGTCGCGATCGCCTACTTCATCAACTGGAACGGCAAGGGCCTGTCGCTGCACTGGGCGTTCCTGATCGTCTTCGGCTTCTACCTGCTGCTGGCCGGGCTGCTCGCGTTCGTCGGCCTGCGCAAGGTGAAGAAGGTGCGCGCCCCGCAGAAGGCGATCGCTCAGGCGCAGGAGACCAAGCAGGTCCTCAAGCGCGGTTGAGCGTCAGCCGCGCTCAAGCCGCGCAGCCCTCGGTGGACACGGGCCGCGACGCGATCCGACCGGCCGCGGCCGCCTGGCCCACCTGCTGGGCGGACAGCGCGTAGCCGGTGTCGCTGCTGGTCACCGAGGCCGCGAAGACCACGCCGACCACGCGCCCCGCGGAGTCGACGACCGGGCCGCCGGAGTTGCCAGGGCGGATCAGCCCGCGCAGCGAGAGCACGTCGCGGATCACCGTGCCGTCGCCGTAGATGTCGGGCGAGCGCAGCCGCTGGTCGGCCCGCACCCGGCCGACCTGCTCGTCGTAGGGACCGTTCTGCGGGTAGCCGAGGATGGCGACGCCGTCACCGGCACCGCCGGTCGCGGACAGCCGCAGCGGCCGGACGCTGCCGGTCGGGACGGCGAGCACCGCGACGTCGATGTCGGGGTTGTAGTAGACGACGCGGCCCGGGACCGTGCTGCCCGAGATGTCGACCAGCGGGTCGCTGACCCCGGCCACGACGTGGGCGTTGGTCATCACCCGGTCGTGGGCGTAGACGAAGCCGGACCCCTCGATCCCCTGGCTGCACGAGTTGGTGCTGCGGATCCGGACCACTCCCCCGGCCGCCCGGGTGACGTCGGGGTCGGTGAGCAGCCGATGTGGTCCGGGGGGAACGTCGACGATCCGCTCGGGTGCGAACGGCTCGAGGTAGCGCGGGAAGAACGTCGTACCGACGACGTCGTTGAATGCCGACAGCCGCGAGCCGGCCGACGCCGGCAGCAGCGAGTTGACCTCGGCGAGCACCTTGGAGTCGCGCACCAGCGGGGTGATGCCGACCAGCCCGGAGCCGGAGAGCGCGACCCCGAGCGCCCAGGCCACCAGCAGCGCCGCCGCACCGCTGAGCAGGGCTCCCCCGATGGCGTCGAGGGCCCGCACCGGCTGCCAGCGGATGTGGTCGCGGATCCGGGCGCCCACCACCTGGAAGAACGCCTGCCCCAGAGACGCGGACAGGATCACGATGAAGACGGCGGCCAGCGAGACCAGGATGGAGGGGGCCGCGTTGCCGAGCGCGGTCGGGGCGAGCCAGACGCCGACCAGCCCGCCGAGCAGCAGACCCAGGGTCGCGAACAGCCCGGTGATGAATCCCTGCCAGTAGCCCGAGACGGCGTACAGGACCACGATCAGGACCAGTACCCAGTCCAGCAGGTTCACCGTGGCTCCTCCGGTCCGGCCGTCCCCGCGGCCGTCGACCGGGCACCACCTTGCAGCATGTGGGCCGGCAGGTCACGCATCCGCCCGTCGTCCCACGGCTCGGACCAGCCCACGAAGTCGAGCAGCCGGGAGACGATCCCGGCGGTGAACCCCCACAGGATGACGTCCTTGTCGGGCCCGATCAGGAAGCCCGGGCCGAGCCAGCCGCTGGGATGGCGCACCGAGATCCTGTGGGCCGGGTCGATCAGCTCGGCCAGCGGGACGCGGTAGACGGCGTGCACCTCGGCGGGGTCGACGACTCCGACCGGGCTCTCGTCGGCCCACCAGCCGAGGACCGGCGTGACCGCGAAGTTGCTCGGCGGCAGCCAGAGCTCGGGCAGCTCGGCGAAGACTTCGACGCCCTCGCGGCGCAGGCCGGTCTCCTCCTCCGCCTCGCGCAGGGCGGCCTCGCGCGGCGTCTCGCCCGGGTCGAGCGAGCCACCGGGAAACGAGACCTGAGCCGGGTGGGACCGCATGTCGTGGGCGCGTTCGGTCAGCAGCAGGTCGCGCCGACCGCCGAACAGCAGGAGTACGGCGCCGCGCCGGGTCACGGCGTCATCCGGCGCGATGAAACGGGTCAGGTCGTCGACCGTGATCTGCTCGGCGGCCCGGGCCACGGGCTCGAGCCAGTCGGGGATCACCCGCCGGCCCCGAGGTACTTCTGCGCGGCCGCGACGACATCGGCCTCGGTCTTCATCGCCCCCGACTCGTAGTGGACGATCTTGCCGCTGGCGTCGACGAACGCCGTGAACGGGAGCCCGGGGAGGTGGGGCAGCGGAGAGGCGTGGTCGAGGTTGCCCTCGGGATCGGCCATCAGCGGGTAGCCGACCTGGCTTCTCTTCGCGAGCTGGAGGGCGGCGCCGGGACCCGTGTCGAGGATGTCGATCCCGACCACCTTGACCGCGGACTGGCTATGCGCGTACGACGCGAGGGCGGGCATCTCCTTGATGCAGTCGCCGCACCAGGACGCCCAGAAGTTCACGATCATCGGGCCACGCAGGCCGGCGACGTCGACGGCACGCCCACCACCGAGGCAGGGGATCGTCACCGACGGCATCCCACCGTCGACCACGGCCGCGGGAACCTTCGGGCAGTCGGGGATGTCGGTGTGCGACTTGAAGGCCACCAGGTCGGGCGACGAGACGTCGATGTGCCGGCTGCCGGGGGCAACGGCCGACGGGGTGTGCGGACCGCACGCGGCCAGCAAGAGGACCACGAGTAGCGGAGCCCAGACCCGCCTCATGCCGGACCCTCGGTCTTCACGAGCTTGGCCGCGGCGACCGGGTCGACCGGCCCCTCGCCGTACGACGGGCACCAGCGCGCGACGGGGCAGGCACCGCAGGCGGGCTTCTTGGCGTGGCAGACCCGGCGTCCGTGCCAGATCAGGTGGTGGCACAGCATCACCCAGTCGCGCTTCTCGAACAGCGCCCCGACCGCGTGCTCGACCTTGACCGGGTCGGTCTCGTCGGTCCAGCCGAAACGACGAGCCAGCCGCCCGAAGTGGGTGTCGACGGTGATGCCGGGGACGCCGAAGGCGTTGCCGAGCACGACGTTGGCGGTCTTGCGTCCCACACCCGGCAGGGTGACCAGATCGACGAGCCGCGGCGGCACCTGGCCGTCGTACCGCTCGACCAGCGCGGCGCTGAGCTTGAGCAGGGCATCGGTCTTGGCCCGGAAGAAGCCGAGCGGGCCGACGATCTGCTCGAGGTGCTCGCGCGGGGCTGCCGCCATCGCCTTGGCATCGGGATACGTCGCGAACAGCAGGGGCCGCACCGCGTTGACCCGGCGGTCGGTGGTCTGGGCACTCAGCACGGTCACCACGAGCAGCTGGAACGGGTCGTCGAAGTCGAGCTCGATCGTCGCGTCTGGGTAGGTCTCGGCGAGCACCCGGTCGATCCGCCGGGCCCGTCTGACGAGGCCGGTCCGGGTCTCGGGCGCGGGAGAGACCGCTGGCACCGCTGGCACGCGGACAGCCTACGTGGGCCCACCCCCACGACTTTCTCCCACCGACGGGTGAGTGTGACCTGAACCACTCTGGATAGGATCAGGCAGGCCAGCCCGCGTGCCCGACGTACGGACGCGCAGGGGCGGCGATGGAGGATCCGTGGACAACGAGGTACTGCGTCAGGCGCCGCTGTTCAGCGCGCTCGATGACGAGGCCGCCGCCGCCCTGCGTGACTCGATGAGCGAGGCGAAGCTGCGCCGCGGCGACGTGCTCTTCCACGAGGGCGACTCCGGCGACCGGGCCTACGTCGTGCTCGAGGGCAAGATCAAGCTCGGCCGCACCTCCAGCGACGGTCGGGAGAACCTCCTGGCCATCCTCGGCCCGGGCCAGATGTTCGGCGAGCTCTCGCTCTTCGACCCGGGCCCCCGCTCGGCGACCGTGACCGCGGTGACCGACGCGACGTTCCTCTCGCTCTCCCACGAAGACCTCCTGCGCTGGCTCGACGGCCGCCCCGCCGTCGCCCGCGGCCTCCTGGCCCAGCTGGCCGGCCGGCTGCGCAAGGCCAACGACGTGGTCGCCGACCTGGTCTTCTCCGACGTACCCGGCCGGGTGGCCAAGGCGCTGCTCGACCTCGCCGACCGCTTCGGCCGCACCGCTGACGACGGCGTCCACGTCCACCACGACCTCACCCAGGAGGAGCTCGCCCAGCTGGTGGGCGCCTCCCGCGAGACGGTCAACAAGGCGCTGGCCGACTTCGCCTCGCGCGGCTGGCTGCGGCTCGA
>JAWWPM010000122.1:0-5357 GCA_033854915.1 Nocardioidaceae bacterium | reverse complement strand
CATCCCTTCGCCGCCCAGGTGCTCGGCCGGATGCGCAGCCACGGCACCCTCGACATCCCGGTGGCGACCTACCTCACCGACATGTCGGTCCACCGCCTCTGGGTCAGCCGCGGCATCGACCTGCACCTGGCCATCCACGACCTCCCGGCGGCGCAGGCGCGCGCCCTGGGCGCCGGAGCGACCCGGGTGGTGGAGCCCGCGGTGTGCGACTCGTTCCGCTCGGTCGAGCGCGACCCCCGCACCAGGCTGCGCTCCCGCCGCGTCCTCGACCTGCCCGCCTCAGGCACCCAGCGGCTCGCCCTGGTGACCGGCGGCTCGTGCGGCATCGGCGATCTGCTCCGGTCCGCCACCGAGATCGCGGCCACCGGCGTCGCGACCCCGGTGGTGCTCTGCGGCACCAACCGGCGGCTGCTCGAGGAGGTACGACGTCGCCCCGACCTGATCGGCCTGGGCTGGGTCGGCGACATGCCGCACCTGCTCGCCGCCGTCGACGTCGTGGTCCAGAACGCCGGGGGCATGACCTCGCTGGAGGCCCGCGCCGCCGGCGTACCGATGATCACCTACCGCTGCATCGCCGGGCACGGCGAGACCAACGCGGCCGCGCTCGATGCCACGGGGGTGGCGCCGTGGGTGCGCGAGCCAGCGCTGCTCGGCGAGGGGCTCGTGCAGGCCCTCGGCCGGGCCACCCGCGCAGGAGACGCCCGGATCGGGCCGTGTGCGGCCAGCGTCACCGACCTGCTCTTCCCGGCACCCGCGCTGATCGCATGAGCCCGGGCAGCGGCGTTCGCACCACCGCCCGGTCGGCGGTCGCCGCGGTCGGGGCCACGGTGGTCGTCCAGGCCGTGCCGGCCCTCACCTCGATCGCTCCGCTGCGTCGGACGCTCCTGCCCCGGCTGTCGGGACGGAGCGACCGGCACCACATCGCCCTCAGCTTCGACGACGGTCCCGACCGGGCGTCCACCCCGCACTTCCTGGACCTGCTGGCCGACCGCGGGGTCCGCGCCACCTTCTTCCTCCTCGGTGCCTACGCCGCCCGCGAGCCGGGTCTGGTCCGCGACCTCGCCGGCGCGGGCCACGAGGTGGCCGTGCACGGCTGGACCCACGAGTGCCTGGCGCTCGTGCCGCCACGCCGGCTCGCCGCCGAGCTGACCCGCACCCGCGAGGTGCTCGAGGAGATCACCGGCACCCCGGTGCGGTGGTACCGCCCGCCGTACGGCGTGCAGACCGCGGCCGGCGTCTGGGCGGCCCGTCGCGCGGGCCTCCGGACGGTGCTCTGGTCCGCGTGGGGGGTCGACTGGTCGGCCGGTGCCACTCCGACCACGATCGTGCGCCGCGTCTCGCGCGCCGTACGCCCCGGCGGCACGGTGCTCCTCCACGACACCGACCGCACCTCCGCGCCCGACTCGTGGCGACGCACGCTGGTTGCGACGGCCACCCTCCTGGACCGCTGGCAGGACGCCAGGGTGCCGGTCGGTCCGCTCGGGGAGCACTGGTGAAAGTCAGGCCGACAGCGCCTCGGTGAGCAGGGCAACCAGCGCCTCGAGCTGCAGGTCCGCAGACGAGGCGACGTCGTCGTCCGAGCCGTCGAGCGCGCGGGCGGCGAGGCCTGCCTTCTGGTCGATCAGCTCCGCGATCTTGGTGTCGAGGGTCTGGGTGGCGATGATCCGCCACGCGGTCACCGGCTCGGCCTGGCCGATCCGGTGCACCCGGTCGATCGCCTGCGTCTGCTCGGCATCGGTCCACGACAGCTCGGCCAGCACCAGGTTGGACGCCACCTGGAGGTTGATGCCGACTCCGGCCGCGGTCAGCGAGCAGACGACGACCGCGATCTCGGGGTCGTTGACGAAGGAGTCGATCTGCTTGGTCCGCTGCGGGGTCGTCTGGTCGCCGCGGATCGAGGCGTAGCGGATCCCGCGCTTCGCAAAGGTCTCCTCGGCGATGTCCATGACGTCGACGTGCTTGGCGAAGAAGACGACCTTGCCGACGTTGCGTGCCAGCTGCGCGGCGTAGTCGGCGGCCATCGCGGCCTTGGCCTGGCCGATCCGGCGCATCATGCCGAACACGTTCTCGCCGGTCGCGGTGGTGGTGTCCTCCCGCTCCCAGGTCGCCACCCGGCGGACCAGCTCGTGGTCGATGCCGTCCACGACGGCGCCGGACTTGCGGGTGGCCAGAGCGCTCTCGTAGCGGGCCACCAGCCGGGCTGCGAGGTCGGCCTCGGCCTTGCGGATCGAGCGGCCCTCCTCGTCGTCGAGCTCCACCGGCAGGTCGGCGATCCGGCGAGCCGGGATGTCGGCGGCCACGTCGGCCTTGCGGCGGCGCACGATGCCGGCGTCGATCACGCACTGGCGGGCCGCGGCATAGAAGCCGAAGTCGGCCGGTGTCAGCCCGGTCTCCTCCAGCGAGTCCATCAGCTGACCCAGGGGCTTGGTGTCGTCGATCCACCCCAGGAACTGCCAGATCGCCCGGAAGTCCTCGATGTCGTTGATCAGGGGCGTGCCGGTCAGGGCCATCAGCAGGGGCCGCCCGGCGCGGGCGCGGATCCGTTGGGAGAGCTCGAGCACGTGCTGGGACCGCTGGGAGGACTTGTTCTTGATGAAGTGGGCCTCGTCGACCACCATGCCGCGGAAGCCGAAGTCGGCCAGCCAGCCCACGTGCCGGTCGAGGATCTCGTAGTTGACGACCACGATCTCGGCGAAGCCGTCCACCGAGTGGCCGTTGCCGTGGATCACGGTGACGGGTCGCTGCGGCGTCCACAGCCCGGCCTCGCGGGCCCAGTTGGTCTTCACCACGTTGGGCACCACGACCAGCAGCGGGTAGGACTTGGTGGCCTCGGCCGCGAGCAGCGCCTGGGCGGTCTTGCCCAGACCGGGCTCGTCGGCGAGCAGGAAGCTGCGGTGACCCGCGGCGGCGGCCGCGACCATCTCGGCCTGGTGGGGCATCAGGGTCATCCCGCCGGGTGCGTCCAGCGAGGTCGGCTCCGGCAGGGCCATGCAGGACGGCGCACCGCTGCCGGCGTACTCGAACGACCGGAACAGCGGGCCCAGCAGCTCCCAGCCGGCCAGACGGCGCGGACGTGCACTGCGCTCGCGGGCCGCCTCGTAGTCGGGCGGAAGGAACGGGTTGGCCAGCTGCCGCGAGATCACCGACTGGGGTACGACGCGGCGCTCGGCCCCGGACACCTCCAGCGGGGTGTCGGGCAGCTCGAGCTCCTCGGGCGGCGCCTCCATGCCTGCGCTCGCCAGCATCTCGCGGCGCAGCGACTGTGCGGAGTCCGAGACGTTGGCGTCCTCGGCGAGCAGCGCCAGCAGCGAGGTGTCGCGGGCCGCGGTCTGGGCGAGGATCGTCGCGATCCCGTCGAGGCGCTTGAGCTCGCCGGCCCGCACCGACTCCGACGAGGTCTTGTCGGCATTGACCCGGGCCCGCTCCTCGCGGACCAGCAGCGCCACGACCTGGAACTTGGTCCGGACCGACACCGCCGACCCACGCTGGACGGCCGTCTCGACCTCGCGCACGGCGCGAGCCAGGACCGGCAGCAGCCCTTCGTTGTCGCGACGGCGCGCGGCGGGGCGCTGGTTGCGCTGGTTCTGCCGACGCGTCCCTGATCGACGCGGAGCCTGACGAGCCAAGAACTACTCCTGTGCGTTCTTCAGGCCAGCCTCCTCGCACCGGAGCGGATCTCCGGCTGGAGGAGCACGTGGCCCGAGCGACGTGACGTCGCACGTGTGGCCGAGCGCCTGGGCGGCATCGCGGCCGAGCCCGGGATCTGCGAGAGATCCGTCCGCCGCGACGTGTGGCTGTCGCCTGGCACGGCGGAAGACGTCAAGAGAAGACGACGTCCTCGGGCACGCCCATGATACGCGACCGGGCCCACCGATGTGGGATCCGCCCCCGATCTGGCCGGCCCGGGCCCCACCGCTCCCCGGACCCGGTGGTCGGGCCATTGCGGGATGCCCCCGCTCGGGCCAGAATGCGGGAGCGGCGTGGGGCCGCAGAGGCGAGGTGGGGAGTGGCGAAGACCCAGAGCGCACGCGTGCCGGCTTCTCGGGTTCTTCTGGTCTCTGCCTTCGGCGCCTTCCTGGCGTTCCTCGACGCCACCATCGTCAACGTCGCGTTCCCCTCGATCCGCGACTCGTTCCACGGGACGTCGATCGGCGCCCTCTCGTGGGTCCTGAACGCCTACAACATCGTCTTCGCGGCGTTCCTGATCGTGTGCGGCCGGCTCACCGACCTGCTCGGACGACGCCGCGCCTTCATCGCGGGCGTCGTGATCTTCACCGTCGCCTCGGCCCTGTGCGGCGCGGCGCCGACGGTGTCCCTGCTCGTCGCGGCGCGGGTGCTGCAGGCGCTGGGCGCGGCGCTGCTGGTCCCGGCCTCCCTGGCCCTGGTCGTCGAGGCGTTCCCCGAGGAGCGCCGGGCGCACGCGATCGGGCTGTGGGGCGCCACTGCGGCGGTCGCGGCCGGCCTCGGCCCGCCGCTGGGCGGCGCCCTCGTCCAGCTCGGGGGCTGGCGCTGGGCGTTCCTGGTCAACCTCCCCTTCGGCGTTGCGGCCGTGTGGGCGGCCCGCAGCAGCCTCGTGGAGAGCCGTGCGCCGGGACGGCGCCGCCTGCCCGACCTACGGGGCGCGGCCCTGCTCGCGCTCTCGCTGGGGGTCCTCAACCTCGGCATCGTCAAGGGCGGCGACTGGGGCTGGGCCAGCCCCATCGTGATCGGCTCGTTCGCCGGCACGGCGGTGCTGCTCGGCCTGTTCGTGCTGAGCTCGCGTGCTCACCGGTCCCCGCTCCTGGACCCCGCCCTGCTCCGCATCCCGTCGTTCAGCATCGCCTCCTTCGCCACCGTCCTGGCCGGTCTCGGCTTCTACGCCTACCTGCTGACCAACATCTTGTGGCTCCAGTACGTCTGGAACTACGGCGTGCTGCGGGCCGGCCTGGCCCTGGTGCCCGGTGCCCTGATCGCGGCCGTGGTGGCGTCCCGGCTCGGGCCCCTGGCCGACAGGCACGGCTACCGGGTCTTCGTGGTGCCGGGCGCGCTGGTCTGGGCCGGCGCCTATGTCTGGTACCACCAGCAGGTCGGGCTGGTGCCGGCCTTCTGGACCGAGTGGTTCCCCGGGCAGATCATCAGCGGCATCGGTGTCGGCGCCACGCTGCCGCTGCTGGGCAGCGCCGCGCTGGCGGCGGTCCCCGGTGGTCGCTATGCCACGGCCTCGGCCGTGGTCTCCAGCGCCCGCCAGCTCGGTGGTGTGCTCGGCATCGCGATCCTCGTGGTGATCATCGGCAACCCCGCGCCGGCCACCCTCGTGGCCGCCTTCCACCACGGCTGGGTGCTGTCGATCTGCGCCTTCGCGGCGGTGGCGGTGATCT
>JAWWPM010000121.1:0-4640 GCA_033854915.1 Nocardioidaceae bacterium | reverse complement strand
CTTGCTCGCAGCTGAGGGCTTGTAGTCCTCGACGTACTTCTGGAGCGCGTCGCGGATCTCCTCCGGACGAATCGAAAGCTCCGTCATTTCGTCATCCCTGCTCTCTTGGGTCACTCATGCTGTGTTGTCAGTGTGCGTCGCTGGGGGGGAGCCGGTCAGCCGGCGAGGCGTCGTCGCGCCTCGTCCAACCGGGTGGAGATGGTGCCGTCGATGACCTGGTCGCCGATCTCGACGCGGACGCCGCCGATGACCTCCGGGTCGACGATGACGTTGAGGCGCACCGTGGTGTCGTACTGGTCGTTCAGGATCTCCCCGAGCCGGCGCAGGTCGGCGGCTGACATTGCCCGGGCGACCCGGACCGTGGCCACGACCTCGCCCTCGGACTCGGCGGCCACCACGCGATAGGTCGCCAGCGCGGCGGTCATCGTGCGGTAGGTGCCGGCGAGCGCCTGCTTGGCCAGGGTGATGGTGGCGGGCAGCACCTTGCCGTCGAGCAGCGATTCGAGCAGCGCCGACTTGTCCGCCACCGAGCGAGCCGGGTCGGAGAGCGCGTCGCGCAGCTGCGGGTTGCCGTCGACGACGCGGGACAGCTCGAACACCTCGTCGGACACCCGGCCCGAGTCGGAGCCGGCGGACCGCACCACGGCGATCTCGCTGAGTCGCTCGAGCACGTCGGGCAGGTCACGCGAGAGCGTCCACCGGCGACCGGCGGCCTCGGTGAGGAGCTCGAGCGTGCGCTCGTCGAGGCGGTCCTTGAAGACCTGCTGGACCATGCCCTTCTTCGCCTCCGCCGGAAGAGAGGCGTCCGTGGCGAAGCGCCGCAGGCCCGCCTCCGTGCGGAACAGCTGGCTGACGGTGAACAGCTCGTCGGCCAGCGTCGCCGCCTGGCGGACACCACCGATCGCGTCGTCCAGCCGCCCGGTGAGGTCGGCCAGGGCCTCGGCGGAGGCTCCTCGCAGATCCATCAGCCGGCACCTTCCAGGTCGGCGAGGAAGCGCTCGACCACACGACCCTGACGCTCGTCGTCATCGAGGGACTCGCCCACGATGCGTCCGGCCAGCGTCGTGGCCAGGCTCCCGACGTCGCTGCGCAGGGAGGTGAAGGCCGCCTTGCGGTCCGCCTCGATCTGCGTGTGTGCGTGCTCGACGATCCGGTCGGCCTCGGTCTGCGCCTTCTCCCGGGCCTCCTGCACGATCTGGGCGCCCTGCTCGCGTGCCTCCTCGCGGATGCGCGCGGCCTCGTGCTTGGCGTCGTTGAGCTGCTCCTTGTAGTCCGCCTCGGCCTTGCGCGCGTCGGCCTTGGCCTCGTCGAGCTCGGCGAACTCGGTCCGGATCGCCTCCTGGCGTGCCGTCATCGCCCGGCTGATCGGGGGGATGAGGTACTTCCCGATGATGTAGACCAGGATCGCGAACGCGAGCAGCTCGACCAGGAAGGTGCCGTTGGGCACGAGGAAGTTGCTCGCCAACGGCATCACCGTGGTGGCAAGAATGCTCATCTGTCAGTCCTGTCTTCCTGCTGGTTGCGTCGAAGCCCTCGGGTCACTTGCCGAGGACGAAGACGAACAGCGCCATGAAGGCCAGGTTGATGAAGTACATACCTTCAACCAGCGCTACCGTCAGGAAGAAGATCGTCTGCAGGCGACCCTGTGCCTCGGGCTGCCGGGCCACGCCCTGGATGTACGACGAACCGGCAAGGCCGTCACCGACGCCGGCGCCGATGGCGCCACCCGCCAGAGCCAGGCCACCGCCGACGAAGGCGCCGGCCGTCTTGATGGCCGATTCCATGGTGGTTGCTGCCACTGTTTCTCCTTGGTTCCGCGCCGGGTGTCCGGCGCAATGGGTGTACCTCTGGTGCGGTGAGCGTCTCGCTCAGGCCGCGAACTCGGGTTCTGCCTTCTCGGGGGCCTGGTCGGCCCCCTTCGTTGCCGTGGTGTCGTCGGCCGCGTGCTCCTCGCCGTGGTCGTCGTGCCCGGCACCGGCCATCCCGAAGTAGAGGACGGTCAGCAGGGCGAAGATGAAGGCCTGGATCGCACCGATCGCCATGTCGAAGATCTTCCAGGCGATCGCGAACACGATCGAGAGGGCACCACCGACCGGGATGGCGCCCACGGTCCAGGCGGTCATCGACGCGATCAGGGCCAGCAGGATGCCGCCGGCGAAGATGTTGCCGAAGAGCCGGAGCGCCAGGGAGATCGGCTTGGTGATCTCCTCGATGATGTTGAGCGGCAGGAGGAACTTGTAGGGCTGCACGAAGTGGCTGAAGTAGCCCTTGGCGCCCTTCGACCGGATGCCGTAGGTCCAGACACCGATCATGACCATGACCGCCATCGCGTAGGTCAGGTTGGTGTCGGAGGTAGGCGCCGGCAGCAGGTGGAAGTGCTCGTTCGGCTCGCTGGGGATCATCTCCAGCCAGTTCGCGACCAGGATGAAGAAGAACTCGGCCACGGCGAGCATCACCACGGTGCGGTTGGCCTTGCCGAGGTTGTCCTCGACCTGGACCTGCACCTCGTTGATGACGCTCTCCCACAGGATCTGCAGCTTGCTCGGCACGTGGTTGGCCACGTCGCGCGTCAGCTGTTTGCGGGCCCAGAAGCCGAGGATCAGCACGATCGCGCCGGCCACGCCAGTGGTCCAGATCGTGTCCATGTTGAACGTCATGCCGAGGAAGTGTCGCTCGACGTGCTCGCCGATCTTGATGTCGGTCATGGGCAGCAGGGCGGCGCTCACTGGTTCTTCAGCTCCTTCAGCAGGGGCACGGTCGTCATGACGAGGGCGATCAGACGGAAGATCGCCAGCCCGAACAGGAGCCCGATGCCGTCGGGCCAGAACCACACCGCGATGCCGACCGCGACGACCGAGAGCACCAGCAGGCGCACCAGGGTCGAGACTGCCAGCTTGTTGCGGGTGGGCTCCTCGCCGGAGGTGATGATCTTCAGCAGCCAGTACTCGGTCGTGAGGTGGTTGGCCAGGCCGAGGGCGACGCCACCGGCGATGCAGCCGGCCAGCCGCCACTCGTCGAGCTGACCGAGGATCCAGTAGGCCGCGACGGACAGGACGATGGCGACCACGATGGTCTTGCGCTGGTCGCGGACGACGCGCCAGAACGACGCGGTGCCGAGGTCGGGGCCTGCGGCGGGCCTGGTGGCCTCGTGGTCAGCCACGACCCGGACCCCGCTCACGAGACACGCTCACTTGAGAACGCTCCGTACGCGCAGCCAGAAGCCGATCGCGCCCGCCAGGATGCCGGCGAAGATGCCGACCAGCGTCCAGACCGGCGAGCTGTCCGCAGCGTTGTCCGCCAGCAGCCCGAGGACGAGTCCGACGACCACAGCGCCCGTGAGCATCCCACCGAGGCCTGCGAGGTCGCGTCCCCGAAGACTCGGGTCCGGCTGTCCATCGGCCATCCACTCAGGTCGCTCTCACAGGTGTCGAGGTTGGCATGCACGGCGACGTCGGCGCGCGCTCCACGGGGCACCGGCGACTGCGCGAAACTATCACAGCGCGAGGGGCCCGCGAATTCGCTGGGAAGGCCGCACACCACGCCCCGAAATCGGGCCTCGGGGCGTTCGGTCGTCATGGTTTCGGCGGCCGTTTCTGTGGTGTCGGCAGAGTCTCGGGCGTGCTTGTGAAAACTAGCACAAGCGGGTCGGCGACGGCCAGACGGCCCCCTCCCACGGCGTACGGCGGACGGCGTCAGGCCTCGTCGTGGGCCGGGAGGCGCGGCCGGTGCACGACCGGGAGCACGAAGGTGAGCCCGATCGTCAGGGCGGCCGCGGCGGCGATCCCGGTCCACATCACCGGGCCGGTGTAGAGGCTGATCACCACGGTGCTCCCCGCGACCAGCGCCGCCCACATCCACATGATCAGCACTGCCCTGCGCTGTGAGTGCCCGATCTCGAGGAGCCGGTGGTGGAGGTGCTGCTTGTCGGGGGCGAACGGCGACCGGCCGGCGCGGGTCCGCCGGATCACCGCCAGCACCAGGTCCGCGATCGGCACCACGAGCAGCGTCACCGGCAGCGCCAGTGGCAGGAAGGTCGGGGCGAGGCTGGCCGGCGAACCCATGGCGCCGTGGCTGAGGTCGGCCCCGGAGTACTGGCCGGTCAGCGTGATCGCACTGGCCGAGAGCACCAGCCCGATCAGCATCGATCCGCTGTCGCCCATGAAGAGGCGCGCGGGGTTGATGTTGTGCGGCAGGAAGCCGGCACAGGCCCCCCCGAGCATCGCGCTGAGGAGCGCTCCCGTGGAGGCCAGTGACGCGTTGTTGAGGTTGGTCAGCTGGCAGCAGAAGACGAAGAACGCCACTGCCCCGATGCCGACCACGCCGGTGGCGAGCCCGTCGAGCCCGTCGACCATGTTCACGGCGTTCACGGTGGCGACCACGATGAAGGCGGTGAGCAGCGCGCCCTGGGCCGACTGCAGCGAGAGCTGGCCGCCGCCGGGCAGCGGGAAGAGGATGTACTGGATCCCGTTCAGGATCAGGAAGCCGGCCGCAAGCACCTGGCCGCCCAGCTTGGTCAGGGCGTCGAGCTCGAAGAGGTCGTCGAGGGTGCCGATCGCGCAGATCATCGCGCCCGCGATCAGCACGATCCGGGCGTCGTGGAAGACGAAGGGCTGGCTGCGCGAGAGGAACGGCAGCTGGTG
>JAWWPM010000120.1:0-2699 GCA_033854915.1 Nocardioidaceae bacterium | reverse complement strand
AGACGTTCGGGCTGCCAGCCGTGCTCCCGGCGTCGTACGCCGCCGCGAGCTGACATGACCAGCCCTCCCGCCGCCCCGACGATGCAGGCGGTGGCCCTGCTGGAGCGGGCCATCGACTACACCCGGGTCGCGCTCACCAGCGTCCGGGCCGACCTGCTGGACGCGCCGACCCCCTGCTCCGGCTGGGACCTGCGCGCCCTGCTGGAGCACATGGACGACGCCCTCGCCGCCTTCACCGAGGCCGCCGACCTCGGCACCGTCGACCTGCGACCGCTCGCGACCCAGCCCGAGGCGCACCGGCTGGTGGAGAGCCTGCGGCTGCGCGCCTGCTCGGCCCTGGGCGCGTGGAGCGCCCAGCCCGGCGCCCTGCCGCTCGCGATCGGCGACGCCCGGCTCGACGCTGGCGTGCTCGCAGCCGCCGGCGCGCTCGAGATCACCGTGCACGGCTGGGACGTCGCCCAGACCTGTGGGCTCGACCACCCGATCCCGGACTCGCTGGCCGAGCCGCTGCTCGACGTCGCGGTCGACCTGGTGGCCGATGCCGACCGACCCGCGCGGTTCGGTCACCGCCGGCCCGTCGAGTCCGGCGGCCGCGGCGAGGCGCTGCTCGCGTTCCTCGGCCGCTGACCGGTCACCGGCCGGCCAACCAGGACTGGCGAATCCGGGCCTTCGCTGGCCAAGGTTGCCCGGCTTGGACAGACTGACCGTCGTGGCAACCATGCCGACGATCGCCCAGCGGGCCGAGCGACTGCTCGGGACCCCGGTCGTGTCGACCAACCCCGTGGCCGGTGGCGACGTCTGCACGGCGACCCGGCTGCGGCTCTCCGACGGCCGGACGGCGGTGGTCAAGACCCGGCCGCACCCACCCGCCGGCTTCTTCGAGTCGGAGGCACGCGGACTCACCTGGCTGGCCGAGTCGCACACCGTGGCCGTCCCCGAGGTGCTCGCGTACGACGCCGAGTGCCTGATCCTGGCCTGGGTCGAACCCGGTCGGCCGTCGCCCGAGAACGCGGTGAACCTGGGTCGCGCGCTGGCGCGGCTGCACGCGTCCGGAGCCCCGGCGTTCGGCGCCGAGCAGGACGGGTTCATCGGCGCGCTCCCGCTGCGCAACGGCGGCGCACCGAGCTGGCCGGAGTTCTACGCGACCCGACGGGTCCTCCCCTACCTCAAGCTGGCCGTCGACCGCGGCCAGATCGGTGCCGCCGACGCGGCCGACGTGGAGCGCGTCGTGCACCGGATCACCGAGATCGCTGGCCCCGCGGAGCCGCCGGCACGGCTGCACGGGGACCTCTGGAACGGCAACGTGATCTGGGCCCGCGAGGGCGACGCCCACCTGATCGACCCGGCGGCCCACGGTGGGCACCGGGAGACCGACCTGGCGATGCTGGCGCTGTTCGGGCTGCCCCAGCTCCAGCGCACGCTCGAGGCCTACCAGGCCGAGACGCCGCTCGACGACGGCTGGGAGGACCGGGTGCCACTGCACCAGCTGTACCCGCTGCTGGTGCACACCTGCCTGTTCGGCTCGTCGTACGGCGCCCGGGCCGCCGCGGCCGCCCGCCAGTACCTGTGACCAACGCTGGCTAGACCGATCGGGCCGGTTGCCGGAATTGCGCACAAAACGGACAGCCGACCCCTACCTTCTGAGCATGCGCTGGTTGCTCGCCATTCTGATGGGGGCCGGGCTGGGTATCGCGTCGGCGGTGGCAGACGCCGACGTCGCCCTCCACCCGGAGTCGAACCTCCGTGCGCTCGGCGTGATCACCGACACGGTCTCGATCTGGGTTCTCGCCGCCGTCCTCGGTGGCTGGCTGCTGGCTCGCAAGCCGTGGACCGCCCTGGGCGGTCTGGTCGTGCTCGCCTCTGGTTTCGTGGCCTGGTTCGTCTACCTGGCCTCCCGTCCCGGTGGCAGCTTCGACCTCGGCGCCCTGGGCCCGGAGCCGCGGGCCTGGGCGATCGCCGGCCTCGTGATCGGCCCGCTGTTCGGCCTGCTCGGTGGTGTCTCCCGGTCCAGCAGCATCGTCGGCGTCTGCGCCCGGATCTCCGCGCCGGTCGCGCTGGTCGCCGAGATCGTGATGCGGCACCGGATCACGACCCAGGAGTTCTCGGTCGACCCGACGCTCGCCTGGACGTCGGTGGTCCTGCTGATCGCCGGGCTGCTGATGGCCGCGATCGGCGTGGTCGGGCCGCAGCGCTCCTCCACCTCTCAGTGAAGGCTCAGGTCTTCGTGGCAGGCTGAGGTCGTGAGTCCCGAGCCCGTACACGAGCCGGTGGCGCGTCCGCACGTGCTCGTGGTCGACGACGACCGCGCGGTGCGCGAGTCGCTGCGGCGCTCGCTCGAGTTCAACGGCTACGACGTCTCGCTCGCCGGCGACGGGGCCGAGGCCCTGGCCGGGATCAGCACCCACCGGCCCGACGCGGTCGTGATGGACGTGATGATGCCCCGGCTCGACGGCATCGAGACCACCCGTGCGCTGCGCGGTGTCGGCAACGACGTACCGATCCTGGTGCTCACCGCCCGCGACGCGGTCGGCGACCGGGTCGACGGTCTCGACGCCGGCGCGGACGACTACCTGACCAAGCCGTTCGCCCTCGAGGAGCTGCTGGCCCGGCTCCGCGCGCTGCTGCGCCGCAGTCTCTCCGGCGAGCCCGCGGACGCCGACGAGAGGCTCACGTTCGCCGACCTGAGCATGGACATCGCC
>JAWWPM010000119.1:0-3643 GCA_033854915.1 Nocardioidaceae bacterium | reverse complement strand
TAGGCGAGGTGTGTCTTGTAGGGCTCGATCTTGGGCGCCGGAGGTGGGTTCTCCGAGTCCAGGCTCGCGGGCAGCCCGCACTTGGGGCAGTCCCACGACTCGGGCACCACGGCCTCGACGGCGAACGTCACCACCGATCGGTGCTCGTGCGAGCAGAAGTACGTGACGGCCTGCCGCGGGGCAGCCTCGCCTCGCTCTGCCTCGCCCATCGGACCTGCGCCGACCCGGCTACCCCGGATCGCATTTCCTCCACCAGCCACGTGCAATGAACCTTTCTCAGTTCTGGTAGGCCAGAAGAAGGCCCAGGGCAATGACGCAAGCGAACCAGATGACTCCGATGCCGACCGTGAAACGATCAAGGTTGCGCTCCGCCACGGATGATCCCCCGAGCGAGCTGGACACACCGCCGCCGAACATGTCGGACAGACCGCCGCCGCGGCCCTTGTGCAGCAAGACGAGCAACACCAGTATGCAACTGGTGAGGACGAGCAGAATCGTGAGGACGGTGGTCACAGCGCCATAGCCTACGTCACCCTTGGGGGTGCGCCGAACCGGCCCACGAGCCGGTCCAGACCGGTTGCCCGCCGAACGTCATGCGGGCGCGAGATCGCCGTCACCAAGGGGGTCACAGGGTCGGCATCGAGTAGAACCGGCAGACGCCGCCGAACTCCTCGGCCTGCAGGCTGGCACCCCCGACGAGGGCGCCGTCGACGTCGGGCTGAGCCATGATCCCGGCGATGTTCGCGGCCTTCACCGAGCCGCCGTACAGGATCCGGCAGCCGTCCGCCGCCTCGTCGCCGGCCGTCTCGCGGAGCCGCTCACGGATCGCCGCGCAGACCTCCTGCGCGTCGTCGGGCGTGGCCACCTCGCCGGTGCCGATCGCCCAGACCGGCTCGTAGGCGATGACCAGGCCGGCGATCTCCTTCGGCGAGAAGCCTGCCAGCGAACCGTCGACCTGGCTCATGCAGTGGGCCACGTGCTGCCCTGCCTTGCGTACGTCGAGCCGTTCGCCGACGCAGACGATCGGGGTCATCGCGGCGGCGAGCGCGGCGCGGGCCTTGGCGTTCACCTGCTCGTCGGTCTCCTGGTGGTACTCGCGGCGCTCCGAGTGCCCCACGACGACGTAGGAGCAGCCGAGCCTGGCCAGCATCCCCGCGGAGATCTCCCCGGTGTAGGCACCGGACTCGTGCTCGGAGACGTCCTGCGCGCCGTACTTCACCGAGAGGTGGTCACCGTCGACCACGGTCTGCACCGAGCGCAGGTCGGTGAACGGGGGTACGACGACGACCTCGGTGCGGGCGAAGTCGTGCTTCTTGTCGGTGAGGATCCAGGCGAGCTTCTGGACCAGCACCACCGCCTCGGCGTGGTTGAGGTTCATCTTCCAGTTGCCCGCCATCAGCGGGATGCGGCTGGCCATCGCGTAGTCCTTCCGACGTTCGACGTGTGGTGGTCTCGACTTCGCTCGACCACCGAGAGGGTTGGTCAGCGCTCCAGCACGGCGATCCCGGGGAGCTCCTTGCCCTCCAGGAACTCCAGGCTGGCGCCGCCGCCGGTGGAGATGTGGCCGAACGCGCCCTCGTCGAAGCCGAGCGTGCGCACGGCGGCCGCGGAGTCACCGCCACCGACCACGGAGAGTCCGTCGACCTCGGTCAGCGCCTGGGCGATCGCCCGCGTACCGTCGGCGAAGGCCGCGGTCTCGAACACCCCCATGGGGCCGTTCCAGAACACCGTCTTCGCCTCCGCGATGGCCGCGGCGAAGGTCCGGGCCGAGTCGGGCCCGATGTCGAGCCCGAGGCTGTCGGACGGGATCTTCCCGGCAGGTACGACGTGGGGTTGCGGCTCGCGGTCGCCCGACGGGAACTCGGTGTCGACCACGATGTCGGTCGGCAGGAGGATCTCGACGCCGGAGTCCTCGGCGCGCTGGAGGTACTCGCGGCAGATCTCGAGCTGGTCGGACTCCAGCAGGCTCTTGCCGACCTCGTGACCCTGCGCCGCGAGGAAGGTGAACACCATCCCCCCGCCGATCAGGAGCCGGTCGGCCTTGCCGAGCAGGTTGTCGATGACGCCCAGCTTGTCGGAGACCTTGGAGCCGCCCAGCACCACGACGTAGGGCCGGGCGGGGTCCACGGTGAGCCGGCGCAGCACGTCGATCTCCTTGGCCACCAGACCGCCCATCGCGGACGGCAGCCGCAGCGCCACGTCGTACACACTGGCCTGCTTGCGGTGGACGACCCCGAAGCCGTCGGAGACGAAGCAGTCGGCGAGGCCGGCCAGCTGGTCGGCGAAGGCGCCGCGCAGGTCGTCATCCTTGCTGGTCTCGCCCGCGTTGAAGCGGACGTTCTCCAGCACGGCGACGTCGCCGTCGCCCAGTCCGTCCACGGTCTCCTGGGCCGACGGGCCCACCGTGTCGTGCGCGAAGGCGACCGGCTTCCCGAGCAGCTCACCGAGCCGCTCGGCCACCGGGGCCAGCGAGAAACGGTCCTCGGGCTCACCCTTCGGCCGCCCGAGGTGGGCCAGCACGATCACCCGGGCGCCCGCCTCGCAGAGCTCCTCGATGGTCGGGACGCTCGCGCGTACCCGCCCGTCGTCGGTGATCGCCAGGTCATTGTCGGGGCCGTCGAGCGGCACGTTGAGGTCCGAGCGCACCAGGACCCGCTTGCCCCGGACGTCGCCCAGGGATTCGAGGTTCGACACGGTCAGAGCGAGCTGCCGACCAGGGCGGACAGGTCGATGAGGCGGTTGGAGTAGCCCCACTCGTTGTCGTACCAGCCGACGACCTTGATCTGGTTGCCGTTGGCCAGGGTGAGGCCGGCGTCGAGGGTGCAGGAGGCCGGCCAGGTCACGATGTCGGCGCTGACGATCTCGTCCTCGGTGTACTCGAGGTAGGGCGAGAGCGGCCCGGACTCGGACGCGGCCTTGAACGCGGCGTTCACCTCGTCCCTGGTCACCTCGGCACCCAGCGTGACGGTCAGGTCGGTGACCGAGCCGGTCGGGACCGGCACGCGCAGCGCGTAGCCGTCCAGCTTGCCCTTGAGCTCGGGCAGCACGAGCGAGATCGCCTTGGCCGCACCGGTGGTCGTCGGGATGATGCTGGTGGCGCCGCCGCGCGCCCGGCGCAGGTTGATCTGGCCCTTGCGGTTCAGCGAGATCTGGTCGAGCAGCTGCTGCTCGGTCGTGTAGGCGTGGACCGTGGTCATGAACCCCTTCTCGATACCCCAGTTGTCGAGGAGCACCTTGGCCATCGGGCCGAGGCAGTTCGTCGTGCAGCTGGCGTTCGAGATGACGTGGTGCTGGGCGGGGTCGTAGTCACCGTCGTTGATGCCCATCACGATGGTGATGTCCTCGTCGGAGGCGGGTGCGGAGATGATGACCTTCTTCGCGCCGGCGTCGATGTGCTTCTGCGCGTCGGCGGCCTTGGTGAACAGGCCGGTCGACTCGATGACGATGTCGGCGCCGATGTCGCCCCAGGCGAGAGCGGCGGGGTCGCGCTCGGCGCTCGCGCGGATCTTCTGGCCGTCGACCGTCAGCGTGGTCTCGTCGGACTCGATCTCGCCCGGGAAACGTCCCAGGATCGAGTCGTAGCGCAGGAAGTGGGCGAGGACGTCGTTGGGTGCAAGGTCGTTGACCCCCACGATCTCGACGT
>JAWWPM010000118.1:0-7552 GCA_033854915.1 Nocardioidaceae bacterium | reverse complement strand
CCAACGCCACCCAGAGCGACTCACTCAACTCGATCGACTGCCTCGGCAGCGGTTCCAACACGAAGGCACTCGACGCCTCCACCAGGAGCGGCGGCGACATCTACGGCGCCGGCAGCACCGAGGTGGTCTACGCGCTGGGGCTGGAGTTCGCGCCGGACAAGATCGACGCGGCAACAGCGGCGATCGCCCCCGCAGCCGGGAGCTGCAAGCCCACCGCCACAGCGACGACGACCTACGCTGACGGGAGCGAGGTGACGTTCTACCAGCTTCCGCCGAAGAGCGGGAGCGGTGACATCGAGCTGTGGACGGCGCGGTTCGGCGACCGGCTCGGTCTCGCGGTCGCGGGCGGGACACCCAACGAGCCGCCGGCCGACGTCGTCGGACGGGTCGGCGACCTGCTGATCGGCGTGCTCCAGGTGGACGGCACGTTCACCCAGACCCCGGACGGCGCCGTCACCAGCGGCTCGTCCAGCGCGTCCCCCTCGTCCTTCGGCTCCGTCTCGGAGTCCGACTTCGCGGCCGCGCTGGGCAGCTGGCCGAACGGCTGGCAGCAGCGCGGCTCGAAGTCCACCAGCCTCACGCTGCCCTGCGCGGGCGACTGGACCGTCGGCTCGACCTTCGGGTCCGGTTCGAGCCTGGGGACCAACGGTGACCAGGAAGCCAACGGCTTCGACAGCCCCGAGAACGCACGGTCGTCGGTCGACGCGCTCGCCGGGGACCTCCACGCGTGCGCAGCGTCGCCCGCGACGATCACCACCGTCGCTGTCCCCGGCAAGGCGCCGGTCACGGTGGCGGTCGGGAGCGGGAACGACGCCCGGGTGACCTGGATCGTGCAGCGTGGGGCGTCGCTCGCCTACATCTCGATCCCGGGCGACACGACGCCCCCGGCTCTGGTGTCCCAGACCGTGGCCGGGTTGATGGGCGACGCCCTGAACCACGTCTCGTCGAGCGAGGCCCCGCCGCCGGTGGAGCAGTCGGCGCCGGCGGTCGGGCAGAGCGGCGGCACGTCGAGCTCGTCGAGCAGCAGCTCGGCGAACGTCGTACCGAAGAACTGAGGTGGACTAGAGCGCGGCTGCCTTCTCGGCGCCCATCCGCCAGCGGATGCCGGCCTCGAGGAAGCCGTCGATGTCGCCGTCGAAGACCGCCTGCGGGTTGCCGACCTCATAGCTGGTCCGCAGGTCCTTGACCATCTGGTAGGGGTTCAGCACGTAGTTGCGCATCTGGTCGCCCCAGCTGGCGTTGGCGTCTCCGCGAAGGGCGTCGATCTCGGCGCGCTCCTCGGCCTTCTTCAGCGCGAGCAGCTTGGCCTTGAGGATCACCATCGCGCTGGCCTTGTTCTGCAGCTGCGACTTCTCGTTCTGGCAGCTGACCACCGTGCCGGTCGGGATGTGGGTGAGCCGGACCGCCGAGTCGGTGGTGTTGACGCTCTGGCCACCCGGCCCGCTGGAGCGGTAGACGTCGATCCGGATCTCGTCCTCGGGGATCTCGATCTCGTCGGTCTGCTCGAGCACCGGCACCACCTCGACCGCGGCGAACGACGTCTGCCGGCGGCCCTGGTTGTCGAAGGGGCTGATCCGCACCAGGCGGTGGGTGCCGCCCTCGACGCTCAGCGTCCCGTAGGCGTACGGCGCGTGGATGGCGAAGGTGGCCGACTTGAGGCCGGCCTCCTCGGCGTAGGAGGTGTCGTAGACCTCGACGGGGTAGTTGTTGCGCTCGGCCCAGCGGACGTACATCCGCATCAGCATCTCGGCGAAGTCGGCGGCGTCGACGCCACCGGCACCGGAGCGGACGCTGATGATCGCCTCGCGGGCGTCGTACTCACCGGAGAGGAGGGTGCGCACCTCGAGGTTTTCCACGGCCTTGTGGATCTTGCCCAGCTCGGTCTCGGCGTCGGCCAACGCGGAGGCGTCGCCCTCTTCCTGGGAGAGCTCCACCATGATCTCGACGTCGTCGAGGCGGCCGTCGAGCTCGGTGAAGCGGTCGAGCTGGCCCTGGAGGGCGGAGAGTCGGCCGGTGACGCGGGTCGCGTTGTCCTGGTCGTCCCAGAGGTCGGGTGCGGCGACCTGCTCGCCCAGGCTGGCGATCTCGGCACGCATGCCGTCGAGGTCGAGCACCTGGCCGATGGTCTTCATCGTCGCTCGGAGCTGCTTGATCTCCACGTCGAAATCTGTCACGGCCACAAGAGCCAACGTTACGGCACCGGGACACATCCGGCGGAACCGCGGGCGCCGCCGCTCAGCCGCCGAGGGGGAGGTGGAACGCGTCGGCCAGCGACGGCGCGGCCGCAGCACCGCGCAGGGGCGCGAAGCCGACCACCTCCGCATAGAGCCGGCTCAGCGACAGGTGGTTCAGTGGCGTGCTCACCACCTGGTGGTCGGGCATCGCCCGGGACGCGACCACGGTGAGCACCCGGTTGTCACCCGACTGGTCGTCCTCGTCGGCGGTGATCACCACCACCAGGCGACCGGTGGCGAAGTCGGGCCCCGCGAGCACCGGTCCGACGTGGTCGCGCAGCCACGTGTCGGCGGTGCCGAGCGGGCAGTCGTGGGCGATGTGGCACATGTTGGCGACCACCATCCCGGCATTGGGCAGGCTGCCCGTGCGCGCGTCCGAGGCCAGCGCGGTGAGGGGCACGTCGTACCGGTCGCAGGAGGCGCGCTCGTCGACGAAGTAGGCCCACGGGTTGTGCTTGACGGCGTACTCCCCCGCCGGCGCGGTGACGCAGGTGCCGGGCATGTCCTCGGCGTACACCCGCGCCGTGTCGCCGTGCGCGAGTGCCTCCCCGAACACCGAGGACCCGGCCAGCGGGTGGCTGGACGGGTCGGCGTCGTCGGTCACGCCGAAGGTCGAGCCGCCCGCGATCGCGAGGTAGTTGGGCAGCGAGGGGTGGGTCATCGCGTGGTACGACGTGGCGTAGCCGTAGTGGGCGGCCAGCGCGGCGGTCCAGGGCATCTGGGCCTGCATCTCGTCGAGCGAGTGGTTCTCCACCAGGAAGACCAGCACCTTGCTCGGGCCGGGCTCGGCCGAGGCCGAGGCCGAGGTGGTCGGTGAGTGCGGGTGACGGGTGTGGTGCGACAGCGGCGGCGGTGGCGGCGAGTCGTGGTGCGGCGACGTGGAGACCGCGGTCGGCAAGGAGGGCTCCGGCGTCGTGGTCGACGAGGAGGTCGAGCCGCAGCCGGCGAGGACGAGGCTCACCGCGGCCGCCACTGCGACCGCGGTGATGCCCCCCGTCGTACGCACTCCTCTGCCCCTGTCCTCGTCGGTCCGGCCAGCCTAGGACGCTCGTGGAGTGCTACTGCGTGCAGTAGACCTCCGGGGTCCCCACGGCGCCGAACCCGTCCAGATCGGCGACGAGGCTCGCCATCTGGAAGCGGACCTTCAGCGGCGGCGTCACGAAGTCGAACGCGTCGGGCGTCGACCCGCCGACGGCGAAGGTCTGGGTGAACCACGGCACGCCGTCCGCGTCGGCCTGCACCGACGCCTGGGAGCCGCTCTCGCTGCGGTCCGAGAGACCGAAGGTCCCGCGGAAGGCGAGGCACTTGTGGTTCAGGTTGTACTCCACCGACTGGCCGGCGGGCACGGCCGGAGGCACGGCAGGCGGCACGGTCGTGGCCTCGAGCGAGGCCGGGTAGGCGGTCCCGTTCATCGAGACCGAGGTCACCGCGGGCAGGAAGCTCGGGTTGGCCTGCGGGAACGACGTGAGCTGCTTCCACTGGTAGACCACGACGGTCAGCGGGTCGCTGACACCGCGGCTGCGGTGCGGGGTGCCTGGCATGAGCACGCGGTAGAGCCGCGAGGTGTTGCGGGTCGGCACGTCGTACGTCGTGTAGGTGCCGTCCTTGTGGACGCGCGCCTGCCGCTGGTCGCGCCACGGCTTGCCCGCGATCCTCTCCTGGAGCGTGACCAGCAGCCCGGCCGCGGCCTTCGAGACGTGGCCGTGCAGGTGCACCTTGGCGCCGAGGGTGAGTGTGGTGTCGGCGGAGGTGATCGTCACCCGCCACGGCGGCCGGGTGGCCGCGTCGGCGCTCGCGGGGAGCAGGACGGCCCCGGCGAGCGCCACGATGGCGGCGAGTGCGGTGACGGAGCGTCGCATGGTGGTCACGGTCACTTCACGCAGAGGGCTTCGGGGGTGCCGATGCCGCCGAGCCCGGCGACGCCGGGCACGAGCGACTGGGCGGTGAACTTCAGCCGCAGCGGCGAGGCGAGCGGGAGGCGCTGGAAGTCGGTCTGGCCCAGGGACAGCGTGTTGGTGTAGATCTGCGTGCCGTCGGACTCGGCGGTGATGGTCGCCTGGCCGCCGGTCTCGGAGGAGTCACTCACGCCGAAGGTGCCGCGCAGCGCGGTGCACTTGTGGTTGACGTTGTACTCGATGGACGCGGGGGCGACCGAGTTGGCGACGATCGACTTCGGGTAGGTCGCGCCGTTGAGGTTGAGCGAGGCCGTCGGGAACATCTGGCGTGGGTTCAGGTTGGGCAGCGAGTAGAGCTTGGTCCAGGCGTAGACCTTGACGTCGAGGGTGCTGCTGATGCCCTTGGCGTGCCCGGAGATGGCCGGCATCACGACGCGGTACTTCCGCTCGGTGTTGACGGTCGGCCTGTCCTTGAGCGTGTAGTGCCCCGTGGTGTCCACCTTGGTGGCGTCCTGGGTCTTCCACGGCGCGGTGGGCTTGAACTTCTCCTGCAGCACGATCTTGTGGCCGATCGCGGCGTGGCGCGGGCCGACCTTGCCGATGACGACGAACGTGTCGCCGAGCTTGACCTGGGTGTTGGCGGTCTTGACCGTGATCTGCCACGGGACGCCGGCGGTGGCTGGGCCCTGCACCGCGGCGAGCCCGGTGGCGCCCAGGGCGAGTGCGGCGGTGGCGATTGCGAGCGTGCGCATGATGTGTCTCCTGTGTCGGTGGGTGTTTCGTGAGGTCTGATGCCGACTCGGGTGACTTGGTTCACTGCGACTCGCGAATTCTTTACCCGCGACACAGTCCGCAACGCCGTAGAATCGAGTCCTCCCCCCTGTTGAGTCGGTCCAGTACGCCGTACAGCCAAGGGAGCAGTAGATGGGCAAGCACCGCAGGGGTGTCCCCGTCCACGGGGACGAGACCTACGAGCGCATCTGGGACCTCGTCGGGCAGGGTGCCGTCGTGAGCACAGAGTTCGTCATGTGCGGCGACCGCCAGATGCTGGCCACCACCACGATCATGGACGACCACGGCATCACCGTGGACCAGACCGTCGTCGAGGTCTGAGCCCGGCCCTACTGCTGCTGCGAGCCGTGCTCGAGGAGATCGAGCAACTGCTGGTGGGTCCACCCGGGAGCCAGCAAGCCGTAGAGCGTCGATGCGTCGTGGGTCCGGATCAGCACCTGCGGGTCTCCCGGCGCGGGGTCGTCCACGAACCACACGTCGACCGGCAAGCCGACGTCGACCTGCTCCGCCCCAGCCGGCACCCCGGTGTCGGGGCCGAGCACGAAGTAGAGAGGCCCGGGCGATCCGTCCACCGACGCGTAGGTGAGCCGGAGTCCCGCGACGTCGAGGGTCCGGGTGACGGTGTGGCCGGCACGGGTCGGCGACTGCCCGCTCGGGCGGACGCTCGGTACGCCCTGGGGGGCGGGCTCCGGGCCGCGTTGCAGAGCGTGGGGTGCGAGCGCGAGCGCGGTCGCGGCAGCGAGCACGGACGTCGTCGCGAGCGTGGCGCTACGGCGTACCCGTGGCACCCGCCCGGTGTAGGTCAGCTCCGGAACGCTCTCCTGAAAGGCAGTGGTCAGGCGCGAGGTCAGCTCCTCATCGGTCAGCATCGGCGTTCTCCTTCTCCTGGTCGAGCACGTCGCGGATCCGGTCCAGGGCGCGCGAGGTCTGGGACTTGACGTTGCCTTCGGAGCAGCCGAGCGTCGCCGCGGTCTCGGCGACGGACAGGTCGTCCAGGAAGCGCAGCACGAGCACAGCCTGTTGCCCGGCCGGCAGCCGCCGGATCGCGGCGAGCAGGCGCTCCCGCTCGAGCAGGTCCTCCCGACCGGTCGCGGCGGTGTCGAAGGTGTCGAGAGCAACAGCCGCCTCACCGGGACGGCGACCCAGCGTGCGCCAGCGGTCCTTGGCGAGGTTCACCACGACCCGGCGGGCGTAGGCCTCGGGCTGCTGCCGGGCCCGGTGCCAGCGCCGCGCGGTCCGGAACAGGGCCGTCTGCACGAGGTCCTCCGCATGGCCGCTGTCTCCGCACAAGAGGTACGCCGTACGCATCAGCCGGCCGGAGGCGTCCGCGACGAACGCCTCGAAGGCGCGCTGCTCGCGGCGCTCGGTGATCATCTCCGCCCCTGTCCCACACCAGTATCAACTCCGGCGCGGACCTCCGGGTTGCATGCGCGGTGCGGATCAGTCGTCGACCCCGACCGAGGCGCTGCTGGTCGCGCCGATCGAGGCGCGTCTCGGTGAGCCGGGCACCCGTAGGGGCAGGGTGATCGGGGCGTGGACCACGACCACCACCCGGTCGGTGGCGGCGTCGACCGAGATGTCGGCGGTGAGGCCGGGGTACTTGGCGTAGGCGCCGACGCGGTGCAGGTAGTCCAGGGCGGCGGCCCTCGCCGTGCCGACGTCGAGGTGGAGGTCGGCGCCCAGGCCGGCGCCGTACGTCTCGGCGCCGGAGGCTGCGGCGTCGGCGGCGGTGAGGGCGGCGCCGTCGGCGAGCGTGTCGAGGCCCTGGCGCTGGAGGTAGGCCGCGGAGGCGTCGGTGACGACGCCCGCCATCATCGCCAGCACCAGAGCGAGGCCGATGATCAGCAGGGTGGCGGTGCCACGGTCGTCGTGGTCTCGACCCCGCTGGACCGACGGGCTAGCCACCCGACACCTCTTGGAACTCCCCGATCGGCACGGTCTGGCTGGCATCGAGGGCGAAGCTCGGCCGGTCGCCGCCGAGCGCAGTCGGCATCAGCGGGAGCACGACGCGCGAGTGCACCGAGACCGTGATCACCGAGGTGCCCTGATGGCAGTCGCCGGGGTACGGCGTGCAGGAGACGTCGACCATGGGCGTCACGTCGCGCAGCCCTTGGTCGTCGAGTGCGACCCTGGCCGCCTCGCGGGCGCGCAGCAGGCCGGTCGAGTCGTCGGGCGCCAGGGCATAGGCGCGAGCAGCGGCCCGGGCCGCGGCGGAGATCCCGAACGCCCCGCGCTGGACCTCGAAGACCGACATCACGATCCAGAGCATCGGCAGGATCAGCAGGATGCCCAGCCAGGACAGCTCCACGAGGGCACTCCCCCGATCGTCGCCATGTCGCCGGCGAATCATCAGGGCTGCTCCTCGACGGCGTGGCCCGAGACGTCGAGGGTGATCGCCGGACCGCCCAGGCCGAGCGCCGGGACGACAACGTGCACGGTGACCACCACCGCAGGTGCTCCGTCGATCGTCGTCTCCCGTGCTGTCACCCCCTGCGCGTATCGGCCGGCCAGGGCACCGTCGATCTGGGATCGGGTCCGGGCGGCGCCCTCTTCAGGCCCCCGGTCGAGGGTGGCGGCGTACCCCGCCCCCACCCACGCCGCGGCGGGCAGCGGGTTGCGGACCAAGAGCAC